>NZ_JBEYWX010000013.1:0-213640 GCF_040644655.1 Streptomyces sp. NPDC046931 | reverse complement strand
GGTTGATAGGCCGGATCTGGAAGCACGGTAACGTGTGGAGGTGACCGGTACTAATAGGCCGAGGGCTTGTCCTCAGTTGCTCGCGTCCACTGTGTCGGTTCTGAAACCACGAACAACCCCGCGCCCCTTGGTGGGTGCGGCCGGGTTGTCAGTTTCATAGTGTTTCGGTGGTCATAGCGTGAGGGAAACGCCCGGTTACATTCCGAACCCGGAAGCTAAGCCTCACAGCGCCGATGGTACTGCAGGGGGGACCCTGTGGGAGAGTAGGACACCGCCGAACAATTCTTGAGAAAGCCCCCGTGCCATTCGGCACGGGGGCTTTCTGCGTTTTCGGACCGCGGGCGGCGGGCCGGCCCTGACGCTCAGAGCCGGCCCGCCGCCTTCAAGGCGAGGTAGGCGTCCGCCAGTGCCGGCGCAAGATCCTCCGGGGTCGCGTCCACGACGGTGACGCCGTGGCGGCGTAGCTGCTCCGCCGTGCGGGTGCGCTCCGCCTGGGCCCGGGCTGCCGCCGCGGCCTCGTACACCGCATCGACGCTGCCGCGCGCTGTGGCCATCTGGGCGATGTGCGGATCGGCGACCGAGGCGAGCAGCACCGTGTGGCGCTGACTGAGGCGGGTCAGCGCCGGTAGCAGCCCCTCCTCCACGGGTGCCGTCTCGAGTGTGGTCAGCAGGACGATCAAGGAGCGGCGCGGTGCCGTACGGAGCGCCGTGGCCGTCAGTCCTCGGGCGTCCGTTTCGATGAGTTCCGGCTCCAGTGTCGCCATTGCGTCGACCAGGGCCGGCAGCAGCTCACGAGCCGCCCGGCCCTGGACCAGGGCACGTACCCGTCGGTCGTAGGCCAGCAGGTCCACGCGGTCGCCCGCACGGGACGCCAAGGCGGCCAGGAGCAGCGCTGCGTCCATGGAGGCGTCCAGGCGGGGCGCGTCGCCGACCCTTCCGGCGGACGTCCGGCCCGTGTCCAGAACCAGCAGGATGTGGCGGTCGCGCTCGGGCCGCCAGGTGCGTACGGCGACCGTGGTCTGGCGGGCCGTGGCACGCCAGTCGATGGAGCGGGTGTCGTCGCCGGGGACGTAGTCGCGCAGGCTGTCGAACTCCGTGCCCTCGCCTCGGATCAACACGCTGGTCCGGCCGTCCAGTTCACGGAGGCGGGCCAGCTTGGAGGGAAGGTGTTTGCGGCTGGCGAAGGGCGGCAGGACCCGTACCGTCCACGGGACCCTGTGGGTGCCCTGACGGGAGAAGAGGCCGAGGGGGCCGTAGGAGCGGATCGTGACGCGGTCAGCGTGCCGGTCGCCTCGGCGGGTCGGGGTGAGACGGGTCGTGACCCGGCGGCGTTCGCCCGGAGGGACCGTCAGGCGGTGGCGGGACGCGGTCACTTCGGTTCCCGGCTGCCAGCTGCTGGGCGGCCACGCGTCGCGGAGGTGGGCGCGCAGCGGACGGCGGGAGGGGTTGGCGACCGTGAGCGTCACGTCGGCGGCCTCGCCCAGTCGTACGGAGGTGTCGCCGGACCGGCTCAGGCCGAGGCGGCGTACGGGCGCGGCCAGTGCGAAGTCACAGGCGCAGGCCAGGGCGAGTGGGCCGTTGACGGCGAGGATGCCCGTCCAGTCCGGTGACCAGATGCCGACGGGGAGGGTGCCGAGTGCCGCGAGGAGCGCGGCTCGTCCGGTGAGTGCCATCAGCGGGGCACGGGGACGTGGGCGAGGATCGCGTTGATGACGGAGTCCGCGGTCACCCCTTCCATCTCCGCCTCCGGGCGCAATTGCACGCGGTGACGGAGTGTCGGAAGAGCCAGGGCCTTTACATCGTCGGGGATGACGTAGTCACGGCCCGTCAGCCAGGCCCAGGCACGGGAGGTGGCCAGGAGCGCCGTCGCGCCGCGCGGTGACACGCCGAGAGTGAGCGACGGCGACTCGCGGGTGGCGCGGCAGACGTCCACCACGTACGCCGTGATCTCGGGGGAGACCGTCGTCTTGGCGACGGCGGCGCGTGCTGCCTCGAGGTCGACGGCGCTTGCCACCGGGCGTACGCCGGCGGCGCGCAGGTCGCGGGGATTGAAGCCGGCGGCGTGGCGGGTGAGGACGTCGATCTCGTCCTGCCGGGACGGCAGAGGGATCGTCAGTTTGAGCAGGAAGCGGTCCAGTTGGGCTTCCGGGAGCGGGTAGGTGCCCTCGTACTCGACCGGGTTCTGGGTCGCGGCGACCAGGAACGGATCGGGGAGCGGGCGCGGGGTGCCGTCGACCGTGACCTGACGCTCCTCCATGGCTTCGAGGAGGGACGACTGCGTCTTCGGTGGGGTTCGGTTGATCTCGTCAGCGAGCAGCAGATTGGTGAAGACCGGCCCGGGCTGGAAGGAGAACTCCGCGGTCCGCGCGTCGTAGACGAGGGAGCCGGTGACATCGCTCGGCATCAGGTCCGGTGTGAACTGGACGCGTTTGGTGTCGAGTTCGAGGGCGGCGGAGAGGGCGCGGACGAGCAGGGTCTTGGCGACCCCGGGGACTCCTTCGAGGAGCACGTGTCCGCGGCAAAGGAGGGCCACGACGAGACCGGTGACTGCGGGGTCCTGGCCGACCACGGCTTTGGCGATCTCGGCGCGCAGAGCCTCCAGGGAGGCCCGGACGGCGTCCGTATCCCCGGCGTGCCCGGCGTTGTCAGTGGTCGGGTCCATCATGGACGGCGTACCTCTCTTTCGAGGGCGTCGAGTTGGTCGGCGAGTGCGATCAGGGCCGCGTCGTCGCCGGGCGGCGGGCCGAAGAGGAGGGAGTGCAGGGATTGTCCGTCACCGTGGAGGTGGGCGGACAGCGCTGGCAGCAGGGCCTCGGGCGTATGCGCCTGGGCGAGGGGGATTCCCACGAGGGCGGCGAGGCGGGTGCGGGTGGTGGAGCGAAGAGCGGCGGCCGCGCGGTCGCGGGCACGCGCCTTGCGGTAGAGGCGGGCGCGGCCTTCGACGGTTTCGGAGGCGCGGATCGCGACAGGAAGTTTTTCGGGCACGAGCGGGCCCAGCCGGCGTGCCCGCCACAGGGCGGCCAGGGCCGCGGCGATGAAGAGTTGCAGTGTGCCCCAGAGCCAGCCCGAGGGGAGCAGGTCGAAGAAGCTGCGGCGGCCCGAGTCGGTGGCCGAGGTGTCGGAGAGCGAGGGGAGGTACCAGACCAAGTGGGAGCGCGAACCGAGCAGTTGGAGGGCGAGGGAGGCGTTGCCGTGCTCGTCGAGGCGGTTGTTGTAGAAGACGTCGGGCGCGCCGAGGACGACGGTGTCGCCGCTTCCGGATGCGGCCGGGAGCCGCACCAGGGTGGGCAGGCCGTCGCTGGGGTAACAGCGGTCGGCGTGGGCGCCGGCCGTGAGGTAGCGGACCCCGCCGGTGTCGGCGGTGCCCGCGCGCCGGGTGGCGGGAAGCGCGCAGCGGGGACTGAGCAGCGAGTCGAAGCTGGGCGCGGGGTCCGCCGAGACGCCGGGGGCGAGGCCGTCGACGGAGATCTCGGGCGCGATCAGGACCGTCCGTCCGCCGGAGTTCTGCACCGCCTTTTGCAGGCGGCTCTGTTGATGGTGGGTCAGAAGGTCCGGCGCGGCGACCAGAAGCGTGGTGTCGGGGCCGGTGGCGGTGCGCGCCGCGTCGAGGGTGGTGACGACCCGGGTGGAGACACCGCGTTCGGCGAGGAGCGCGGCGACGGCGTGGCTGCCGTAGGGGTCGGCCGAGCGCGGGTCGAGGCGGCCGTGGTGGGCGCTGGAGCGGACCACGGCGATCACGACGGCGGCGACCAGCAGGAGGACGACGGCGAGCAGCAGGCCGCGCGACCGGGTCCACAGCCGGCGGGCGGTGGGCGAGACGGAGGTGGCGGGGAGGGTGGCCTCGGACGTCATCCGGCGGCTCCCGTGGGGGCGTCGGGGGCTGTGGTGGGGGCGCTGTCGGTGAGCTGGGGCCTGGTGCGCTCGAGGTCGTCGTCGAGGTCGGCGAGCCGACGGTACGTTCCTTCGGCCGCGGCCCGGCCGCCGTATGTGACGTCGTCGAAGTCCCGGGCGGCCACCCGCAGTCGGTCCGCGTGGTCGGGGAGTGCGCGGCCGGCCTCGACGGCGGCCTCGTCCGCGGTACGGCCGGGGCGTACGTCGAGCAGGGCGCGTTCCTCCAGCGAGCGGACGACGGCGCGCATGCGTTCCTGGACGGCCTGGCTCCAGTGGCTCTGGGCGGCGTGCGCCTCGGCGGCCGCCCGGTGTTCGGCGGCGCTCTTGGGGCGGTCCTCGAAGAGGGCGGCGGACGAGGTGGGCATGCGGCGTGGGGTACCCAGGCGCCACCACAGGGCCCCGATGAGCGCCAGGACCGCCAGCGCGATGACGAGCAGGCCCACGGAGCCGCCCGGCGCCGCGGACGAGGCGGTGTCGAAGAGGCCGCCGACCCAGTCCCAGAAGGCGTTCAGGGCGCGCTGCAGCAGGCCGGGGTCGCTCTCGTGGTACATCCGCTTGGACAGCTCACGCCGAGCCGCCTCCCGCGCCGGGTCGCGCGGGATCGTGACCGGTGGCTGGTCGCCCGAGCGCCACAGCACCCGCACGGCCTTCCCCACTCCCCCCGTCGGGCTCACCCCATCAGCTCCCCGGTGTGGCGTCGGTGACGGCGACGCCGTAGCCCTGGACGCCGGCGGCGCGGGCCAGGTCGAGGTCGAGGGCCTCGCGGCGGATGCGCTGGTCGATGTAGAGCAGCACGGTCACGCCGGCGCTGATCGGAAAGGTGAGCGTGCTCCCGATCACCGAGCCGACACCGCTGATGATCAGGAACGTCCAGCCGGGGCCGCCTCCGGCGCTGTTGAAGAGGCTGCTCATGCCGTCACCGCTGAGGATGCCGGCGACGACGGCGAAGGGGATGACGACAAGCGCCCCCACGATGCTCGCGATGATCTGGGCGAGCGCCTGAATGCTGCTGACCCGCCACCACGAGCCGCGCATCAGCTTGGCGGAGCGGCTCATCGACGTGCGGATGCTCTGCCTTTCGAGCATCAGCGCGGGCGAGGCGAGCGAGAAACGCATCGTGATCCATATGGCTACCACCGCGGCGCCGAGGCCGCCGAGGAAGGCCAGCGAGATCCCCGCGGCGGTCGCGCCGGCGGCCGCGATGAGGATGCCGGGCACTGTGCCGATGGCGAAGATCACGAGGGCGATGAGCGGCAGCACGAGCGTCAGACCGGCCAGCTTCAGCAGCTGCGGGCGGGCGTCGCGCCAGGCTTCCGCTATGGTCACCGGCTTGCCGAGCACCGCCCGGCTGGTGACGGTCGTGAGCAGGGCGGTCGCCACGATGGTGCCGATCATGGTCACCAGGAAGACCACTCCGGAGCTCAGCAGCACCCCGCCCAGGGCGCGGCCCACCTCGCGGGGGGAGGAACTGGGGTCGCTGAGGGTGTCGGCGGTGGCGCGGTCGTCGAGGACGAGCTTCTGGAACAGGATGGCGACGATCTCCGTGAAGACGGAGACGCCCAGCGTGATGCCGAGGACCGAGCGCCAGTGGGTGCGCATGGTGGAGACCGCGCCGTCGAGGATTTCGCCGACCCCGAGCGGCCGCAGCGGGATCACACCGGGTTTGGCGGCGGCCGGCGGGCCCCAGGCGCCTCCCCAGCCGCCGGGACCGCCGACGGGAGCCCCGTAGCCGCCGGGACCGCCGACGGGAGCCCCGTAGCCGCCGGGACCGCCGGGCGGGGCGCCCCAGCCCGCTCCGGGCGGGGGCGGCGGGACCTGACCGGGAACCTGAGGGTGCGGAGCGCTCCACTGCCCGGGCGGGGGCTGCTCCTTGGACCACTGCGTCGGCGGCTGCGGCTCATCGCCACCGCCCTGGTCCGAGGGCTGCTGCGGGGGCTGCACACCGGTGGCGTCCGGCTGCGTCCCCTCGGAGGGGGCAGATCCGGGCGAAGCCCAGCCCGGAGTGTCGTTCATCGTCGCTCCTTCACGGTGCCCGCTCCGCGGATGCGGCGGCGAGTTGGCAGACATCGTGCCACGCTGTGTCCGGCGGGGGACCAGGGGTGGTGTGGGCTGTACACCTTCAATTGTCGGCCGGGTACGGGGCAGACTGACCGCATGGCTGATCAGTACGCGCGTGCAGGCGAGGACAAGCAGTCGACGGAGACACCCGTGATCCGCTGGGAGGAGCCGCCCGAAGGGCCCGTACTGGTCCTTCTCGACCAGCGGAGACTGCCGGCCGAGGAGGTCGAGCTCGTGTGCACGGACGCGTCCGCGCTGGTGGACGCGGTCCGCACGCTGGCCGTGCGGGGAGCGCCGCTGCTCGGGATCGCCGGGGCGTACGGTGTCGCGCTCGCCGCGGCGCGTGGCTTCGACGTGGACGAGGCCGCCACCGCGCTGGAGGGCGCCCGGCCGACCGCGGTGAACCTCGCCGTCGGCGTGCGCAGGGCCCAGGCGGCGTACCGGGCCACGGCCGCCGGCGGCGGTGATCGGCGGCAGGCCGCCGAGGCGACGCTGGCCGCGGCGCGCGCCCTGCACCGGGAGGACGCCGAGGCCAGCGCACGGATGGCACGGCACGGTCTGGCGCTGCTGGACGAGCTGCTGCCCGGGGGCGGGCACCGGGTGCTGACCCACTGCAACACCGGGGCGCTGGTGTCCGGGGGTGAGGGCACGGCGTTCGCGGTGGCGCTGGCGGCCCACCGGGCGGGGCGGCTGCGCAGGCTGTGGGTGGACGAGACGCGGCCTTTGCTGCAAGGTGCTCGCTTGACGGCGTACGAGGCGGCCCGCAACGGGATGGCGTACACCTTGCTCACGGACAACGCGGCCGGTTCCCTGTTCGCGGCGGGCGAGGTGGATGCCGTGCTGATCGGGGCGGACCGGATCGCGGCCGACGGTTCGGTGGCGAACAAGGTGGGGAGCTATCCGCTCGCCGTTCTGGCCAGGTACCACCATGTGCCGTTCATCGTGGTGGCCCCGGTGACGACGGTGGATCCAGGCACGCCCGACGGGGCGTCCATCGAGGTGGAACAGCGGCCCGGGCACGAGGTGACGGAGGTCACCGCGCCCCGGGTACCGGTGGCGGGAGCGGAAGCGGGAGGCGGGATACCGGTGGCACCCCTGGGAACCCAGGCGTACAACCCGGCGTTCGATGTGACGCCGCCCGAGTTGGTGACGGCGATCGTCACCGAAGAGGGCGTCGTCTCTCCTGTGACGGCCGATGCACTCGCTGCGCTGTGTGACAGGTCACGCCAGGTAACAATTTAGTTAATGGGATGATGTGGTCCATGAAGGGACGAGTCCTTGTCGTCGACGACGACACCGCACTGGCCGAGATGCTCGGCATCGTGCTGCGTGGTGAAGGTTTTGAGCCGTCTTTCGTAGCTGACGGCGACAAGGCGCTGGCCGCTTTCCGCGAGACCAGGCCCGACCTGGTGCTGCTCGACCTGATGCTGCCCGGTCGGGACGGCATCGAGGTGTGCCGCCTGATCAGGGCGGAGTCCGGCGTGCCGATCGTGATGCTCACCGCCAAGAGCGACACCGTGGACGTGGTGGTCGGCCTCGAGTCGGGTGCGGACGACTACATCGTCAAGCCGTTCAAGCCGAAGGAGCTGGTGGCCCGGATCCGGGCGCGGCTGCGCAGGTCCGAGGAGCCGGCGCCGGAGCAGCTCGCCATCGGCGACCTGGTCATCGACGTGGCCGGTCACTCGGTGAAGCGGGACGGTCAGTCGATCGCGCTGACGCCCCTGGAGTTCGATCTGCTGGTGGCGCTGGCGCGCAAGCCGTGGCAGGTGTTCACCCGTGAGGTCCTGCTCGAGCAGGTCTGGGGCTATCGCCACGCGGCGGACACCCGTCTCGTCAACGTGCACGTCCAGCGGCTGCGCTCCAAGGTCGAGAAGGATCCGGAAAGGCCGGAAATCGTGGTGACCGTCCGTGGCGTCGGTTACAAGGCCGGACCGAGCTGACGTGCCGGGGGACAGTGCCGCTTCGGCCCCCGGTCGCCCGGTGGCCCGCCCGGAGCGGCCTGTCGGACGGCGCACGGCGGGCTCCGGGTGGGAACGGTTCTTCGAGGGCGGGTTGCTCCAGGGCGGAGTCCAGGGCAGCCCGGTCCTCCGGCTCGTCATGCGCTGGGTGCGCCGTCCGCTGCTGCCGGTGATGCGGCTGTGGCGGCGCAACATCCAGCTAAAGATCGTCGTGACGACGCTGCTGATGTCCCTGGGCGTCGTGCTGCTGCTGGGCTTCGTCGTCATCGGGCAGGTGCGCAACGGTCTGCTGGACGCCAAGGTGAAGGCGTCCCAGAGCCAGGCCGTCGGCGGCTTCACGGTCGCCGGGCAGAAGGCGGACAGCGCGGCCAGCGCGAGCGGCGGCGACGACAACGCGGGCACGGGCAACAACCCGGTGCAGAACGTCAGCGGGTGGATGAGCGACCTCGTCGAGTCGCTGTCCAGTGGCGGCCAGGGCGCCTTCGACGTGGTCACGCTCAGTACCACCGTCGTGGACAGCGGCGACAACCGTGGCTTCGGGCCCCGCGCGTCGGGTGATGTGGACCCCAACCTGAGCGTGCCGGAGGCCCTGCGCCGGCGCGTCGGTGCCGGCATGGGCGTGGCGCAGAGCTACACCCGCATCGTCTACACCGACAGCGACCGCGATCCGCAGCCGGCGCTCATCATCGGCAAGCAGATCAACGACCCGAACGGGCACCCCTACCAGCTGTACTACCTCTTCCCGCTCACCCAGGAGGAGAAGTCGCTCAGCCTGGTCAAGGGGACGCTGGCGACCGCGGGGCTGTTCGTCGTCGTGCTCCTCGGGGCCATCGCCTGGCTGGTGGTGCGCCAGGTCGTCACCCCCGTACGGATGGCGGCGGGCATCGCCGAGCGGCTGTCCGCCGGGCATCTGCAGGAACGTATGAAGGTCACCGGCGAGGACGACATCGCACGCCTGGGCGAGGCCTTCAACAAGATGGCGCAGAACCTCCAGTTGAAGATCCAGCAGCTGGAGGATCTGTCGAGGATGCAGCGGCGGTTCGTGTCGGACGTGTCGCACGAGCTGCGTACGCCGCTGACGACCGTGCGGATGGCGGCCGACGTCATCCATGAGGCCCGCGTCGACTTCGACCCGGTGACCGCGCGGTCCGCCGAGCTGCTCGCCGACCAGCTGGACCGTTTCGAGTCGCTGCTCGCGGACCTGTTGGAGATCAGCCGTTTCGACGCGGGCGCGGCGGCTCTGGAGGCCGAGCCGATCGACCTGCGCGAGGTCGTGCGGCGGGTGGTGAGCGGAGCCGAGCCGCTTGCCGAGCGCAAGGGGACGCAGATACGCGTCGTCGGCGACCAGCAGCCCGTTGTCGCGGAGGCCGATGCCCGGCGTGTGGAGCGGGTGCTGCGCAACCTCGTCGTCAACGCGGTCGAGCACGGTGAGGGCAAGGACGTCGTCGTCAAGCTCGCCGCGGCGGGTGGCGCGGTGGCGATCGCGGTGCGGGACTACGGCGTGGGGCTCAAGCCGGGCGAGGCGACCCGGGTGTTCAGCCGGTTCTGGCGGGCGGACCCGGCACGCGCGCGTACCACCGGCGGTACGGGCCTGGGGCTGTCCATCGCCCTGGAGGACGCCCGGCTGCACGGAGGCTGGCTCCAGGCGTGGGGCGAGCCGGGAGGCGGTTCGCAGTTCCGGCTGACGCTGCCGCGGACCGCGGACGAGCCGCTGCGGGGCTCCCCGATACCCCTGGAGCCCATGGACTCGCGGCGCAACCGCGGGCTGAACGACGCCGGGCTGCCCCAGGGCGGCTCGGGCAAGCTCGCCACGGTTCCCGCACAGGCGACGGGCGAGCGGGCCCCGATCGCGCCGAGAATGGCAGCCGTGACGCCCACGGCCGACCCGACCGCGCTGCCGGGCAACGGCGCGCGGGTGGTGCCGCGGCCCACCGGTGCCGTGCGGCACCGGGAGGACAGCACACAGGACCCGTCGCGGGGCGACGGGCCGCACGAGTGAAGTGAGCAAGGGGAGGCAATCCGTGGGCGCTGTGGGGGGCGGACGGCGGCGTGTGCCGCGCACCGGCGTGTTCGTCGGCTGTGGTGCCGTGCTGCTGGCCGGGTGCGCCTCGATGCCGGACAGCGGGGATCTGCGCGGGGTCGAGTCGACGCCCCGGCAGGACCCCCAGGTCCGCGTGTTCGCGATGCCGCCGCGCGAGAACTCCGGGCCCGAGGAGATAGTGCAGGGCTTCCTGGAGGCGCTGACCAGTGACGACCCGCAGTACGAGACGGCCCGCAAGTATCTGACCGCCGGGGCGTCGCGCAGATGGCGCCCGGACCTGTCCACCACCGTGCTGTCCGACGGACCGAACCCGGTGCCTCAGCACAGGAGCCGGGAGGCGGCCGACGACTACTCATACACGCTGACGGGCAGCAAGTTCGCCGTCGTGGACGGCCAGCACGCGTACACGCCGGTCTCGGGCACGTACGGCAGGACGGTGCACCTCACGCTGGACAAGAAGACCGACCAGTGGCGCATCGACTCGCTGCCGCAGGGCGTGATCATGGGCCGGTCCGACTTCCAGCGCAACTATGTGTCGGTCAACAAGTACTACTACGCCTCGAACGTGCCCGCCGCGGAGGGCGGACAGCTGAGGACCGTCGCCGACCCCGTGTATGTGCGCAGCAAGGTCGACGCCGTCACCTCGACGGTCCGGGCGCTGCTGAAGGGCCCCACACGCTGGCTGGACCCCGTGGCGACCTCGAGCTTCCCCTCGGGGATCGCGCTCGGGAAGGGTGTCACCTCGCTGTCGCCCGACGACCAGAACAAGCTGACGGTGCCGCTCAACGACAAGGCCGACCGGGTCGGGCGGACGCAGTGCTCGCGGATGGCGGCGCAGCTGCTGTTCACGCTGCAGGACCTGACACCGACCGGCGTGACCCAGGTCGAGCTGCGGCGCTCCGACGGCAGGAAGCTGTGCGAGCTCAACGAGAGCCGGGCCGAGATCATCGCCTCCCACGGCACGGCCAGGCGGCCCGAGTACGAGTACTTCGTCGACGGCAAGCAGCGGCTGGTCCGCCTGGGCGGCAGTGGCTCCAATCAGTTCACCCCGGTGCCGGGGGCTCTGGGTGAGGGGAACAGGAAGCTGCGTGCGGCCGCCGTGGCGCGTGACGAGGACAGGGCGGCCGGGGTCTCGTTCGACGGGCAGAGTCTGTACGTCGTGCCGCTGGTGGCGGGTGCCCCGCTGGGGAACACGGTGCTGACCAGCCGGGGCCTGTCCGAGAACGACCGGCTGACGACCCCGAGCTGGGACGGCGCGGGCGACCTGTGGGTGGCCGACCGCGACCCGAAGAACCCCCGGCTGGTGATGCTGGAGCAGGGCGCCGGCCAGCCGATCGAGGTGCGCACACCGGACCTCGACGGGCGCATCGAGGCGGTGCGGGTGGCGGCCGACGGTGTGCGGATCGCGCTCATCGTGGAGAAGGACGGCAAGACGTCCCTGCAGATCGGTCGCATCGACCGGGAGACCGGGGCCGATGGGCGGCCCGCCGTGTCGATCTCCGCACTGCGTTCCGTCACTCCCCAGTTGGAGGAGGTCACGGCCATGTCGTGGGCCGGGGACAGCCGGCTCGTGGTGGTGGGACGCGAGTCGGGCGGGGTGCAGCAGATGCGCTACGTGCAGGTCGACGGCTCCATGCCGGCGGGCAACGCGCCGCCCTCGCCGACCGGGGTGAAGCAGATCGCGGCGTCGGAGGACGAGCGGCTGCCGCTGGTGGCGTACTCGGAGGACGGGATCGTACGGCTGTCGTCCGGGGCGCAGTGGCAGAAGGTCGTGAAGGCGGGGACGGCTCCGGTCTATCCGGGGTGAGCCGTCCCCGGCGTGCCGGGGCCCGGCGGGGAGGTGGAGTTTTCCACAGGCCTGGCGGGCCGCCTTCGGCCTTGCCACAGTGGTGGTCATGCGGGGGTGGTGGCACGACCTCACCGATCTGGTGCTGCCGGCCGAGTGCGGAGGCTGCGGGAGGCCGCGCACGGTGCTCTGCCCGGAGTGCCGAGCGGCCCTTCACGGGACCGCACCGCGGCGGGTGCGTCCGGTCCCGGAGCCGGCGGGGCTGCCCTCGGTGCATGCGGCGGCTCCCTACGCGGGCGCGGTGCGCGCCATGCTCCTGGCCCACAAGGAGCGGGGCGTCCTGACCCTCGCGAGACCGCTGGGTACGGCGCTGGCCGGAGCCGTACGGGCGGGGCTGGGCGAGGCCGGGTCCCGTGCCGTCGTTCGCCGGCAGGCCGAAGGCGCGGTGCGGGAAGGCGGTCGGCCGCCTGTGCTGCTGGTGCCCGTGCCCTCCGCGCGTCGGGCCGTGCGGGCGAGGGGGCACGATCCCACGCGGCGGATCGCGCTCGCGGCCGCGGGGGAGCTGCGCCGGACGGGGACGGTGGCCCGGGTGGTGGCCGTGCTGCGGCAGCGGCGGGCGGTGGCCGACCAGTCGGGGCTCGACGCCCGGCAGCGGCTGGACAACCTGGCAGGAGCGCTGGAGGTGGCCGAAGGGGGCGCGCGGCTGCTGGCCGACGGTCCGGTGGTCCTCGTCGACGACCTGATGACGACGGGAGCCTCGCTGGCGGAGGCGGCGCGCGCGGTACGGGCGGCGGTGGGGCACCCTCGAAGGAGGGACACGGAGGTGTATGCGCGCGCGGCAGGGGAAGCAAGGGGGGAACGAAGAACAGTGGAGACGATGGCAGTGGCGTCCCGAAGCCGGTTGTTCCCGGGAATGCCCGCTGCTCTCGGCGTCGAGGAAGGGATCCGCGCGGCCGTGATCGCCGTGTCGCCGGGTTCCTTCGAAATCAACCGGAACTGACTGGCAACTTACGTCGTTGCAGGTAATGAGCAGGTCAATTCACCGGAACGGAGGTACGCCGCAGTAGAGGGTGACGACATCCGGCCGGGCGAGATATGTTCGGTTGTGAGAGAAAGGCGCAGGCCATCCCTCACTTATCCGAATGCCGTGCTGCGGGCTTTCTGTAATCACCCGCAGCGGTGGGATGGAGATCTCGCCCACGGGGGAGGAGGAGGTGGAAGTCACCGAGTCCGTGGCTCCGGAGCTCACCGGAGCCTGGTGCACAAGGGAGATGCTCCGCCGGGAATGCGGAGCGATCCGGGAACGGAGTTCTGCGTGGACATCGTCGTCAAGGGCCGCAAGACCGAGGTGCCCGAGCGGTTCCGGAAGCACGTGGCCGAGAAGCTGAAGCTGGACAAGATCCAGAAGCTGGATGCCAAGGTGATCAGCCTCGACGTCGAGGTGTCCAAGGAGCCCAACCCCCGACAGGCCGACCGTTCCGATCGAGTGGAGATCACCCTCCGCTCCCGCGGTCCGGTGATTCGGGCGGAAGCAGCGGCCAGCGATCCTTACGCGGCACTCGACCTGGCGGCGGAGAAACTCGAGGCGCGACTGCGCAAGGAGCACGACAAGCGCCACACTCGCCGCGGGGTCCGCAGGCTCACGGCAGCCGAGGTGCCCGACCACGTCCCGGGTGCCGCGATCCTCAACGGCAACGGCCTCCTCGTGCACGAGGAGCCGGAGGTGCCGACCAAGAAGATCGGATCGCTCGAGGTGAAGGGTGAAGGCCCCCTCGTCGTCCGCGAGAAGACACATGTCGCGTCGCCGATGTCGCTCGACCAGGCCCTCTACGAGATGGAGCTGGTGGGGCACGACTTCTATCTGTTCGTCGACTCCGAGACGAAGCAACCCAGTGTCGTCTACCGCCGGCACGCCTATGACTACGGCGTGATCCACCTGAGCACCGACCAGATGGTGGCTCAGGCGCAGTCGGTGACGGCAGGCGGAGCGCTCGGCGGCTGACCCGCCGGGTGACGGCTGTACCGGTGTGCCCCTGGGGGAGCCTGTGCGCCCCCGGGGGCATCGGTGTGCGGCCATTTCTCGCCGCGCACTGTCACCTGGTGGTGGCCCGGGCATGGAATCATGGCCGCAACGGCCCAATCGGTGGGCCGTTGCCTTGGGTTGGCGATGGCCCCGGACCACAGGCCACAGCCTTCAGGGGGAGGAACGATGGCGGACAGCTTCGGACCGATGCAGGACGAGGATGCCGACGACGGCGTCGCCGGCATGGGCCCGGAGGCGGGCTGTGCGGGCGACGAGCCCATCCGCGTCCTCGTCGTGGACGACCACGCGCTCTTCCGCCGCGGACTGGAGATCGTGCTGGCCGCCGAAGAGGACATCCAGGTCGTCGGCGAGGCGGGAGACGGTGCGGAGGCGGTCGACAAGGCGGCCGATCTGCTGCCCGACATCGTGCTGATGGACGTGCGGATGCCCAAGCGGGGCGGGATCGAGGCCTGCACCTCCATCAAGGAGGTGGCACCCAGCGCCAAGATCATCATGCTGACGATCAGCGACGAAGAGGCCGATCTCTACGACGCGATCAAGGCGGGCGCGACCGGCTACCTCCTCAAGGAGATCTCCACGGACGAGGTGGCCACGGCCATTCGCGCGGTCGCCGACGGACAGTCGCAGATCAGCCCCTCCATGGCATCGAAACTCCTCACCGAGTTCAAGTCGATGATCCAGCGGACCGACGAGCGCCGGCTGGTCCCGGCCCCGCGGCTCACCGACCGCGAACTGGAGGTCCTCAAGCTCGTCGCCACCGGAATGAACAACCGGGACATCGCCAAGGAACTGTTCATTTCCGAGAACACCGTGAAGAACCATGTGCGCAACATCCTGGAGAAGCTGCAACTGCACTCCAGGATGGAGGCCGTGGTCTACGCGATGCGGGAGAAGATCCTCGAGATCCGCTAGTCCGGGGGCACGATCCGCTGGTCCGAGAGGCGCGCCCGCGGCGAGCTGCCGTGTCAGTCCAGGGTTCGCGCCAGCTCCCCGATCAGCGCCTCACGCAGGGCCGGGGCGTCCACCCGCTCCACGCGTACGTTCGTGCACTCCACCCAGGACGCCGCCTCCAGCAGGGCCTGGGCCACCGCCGGGACCGCCCGGGAGTCCTCCAGCGTGACCTGCTTCGCGACCAGTGTCCCGCCCTCGCGCGCCGGGTCCACACGGCCGACCAGCCGGCCGCCGGCGAGCACCGGCATCGCGAAGTAGCCGTAGACGCGCTTCGGCTTGGGGACGTAGGCCTCCAGGCGGTGGGTGAAGCCGAAGATCCGCTCCGTGCGGGCCCGCTCCCAGACCAGGGAGTCGAAGGGCGACAGCAGCGTCGTACGGTGGCGGCCGCGCGGCGGGGCCGCGAGCGCCGCCGGATCCGCCCACGCCGGTCTGCCCCAGCCCTCGACCGTCACCGGGACCAGGCCCGAGTCCGCGATCACCGCATCGACCTGCTCGCCCTTGAGGCGGTGGTAGTCCGCTATGTCCGCGCGTGTGCCGACGCCGAGGGACTGACCGGCGAGGCGCACCAGACGACGCAGGCACTCGGAGTCGTCCAGCTCGTCGTGGAGCAGAGCCGGCGGGACGGCGCGCTCGGCGAGGTCGTACACACGCTTCCAGCCGCGGCGCTCGACACACACCACCTCGCCGTACATCAGGGCGCGCTCCACCGCGACCTTCGTGCCGGACCAGTCCCACCACTCGCTGGTCCGCTTCGCACCGCCCAGGTCCGTGGCCGTCAGCGGGCCCTCGGCGCGCAGCTGCTTGATCACCTGGTCGTAGGCGCCGTCCGGGAGCTCGTGGTTCCAGTGCGGGCGGGAGCGGTAGGCACGGCGACGGAAGGCGAAGTGGGGCCACTCCTCGATCGGGAGGATGCAGGCGGCATGGGACCAGTACTCGAAGGCGTGGGGGGACGCGGCCTGGCCGGCGGGCGACGACGTCCAGTACGCCGCGTCCACCGCCTTGCGGCCTATCGCGCCCAGGCGGGCGTACGGAATGAGTTCGTGGGAGCGGGCGAGGACCGAGATGGTGTCGAGCTGGACCGCGCCGAGGTGGCGCA
The DNA here is from genome assembly GCF_040644655.1 of Streptomyces sp. NPDC046931. NCBI lineage: Bacteria > Bacillati > Actinomycetota > Actinomycetes > Kitasatosporales > Streptomycetaceae > Streptomyces > Streptomyces sp. NPDC046931. The sequence continues at coordinate 197,815 of NZ_JBEYWX010000013.1, read as the reverse complement.
GAACCCCGCGGACGCCGGCCTTTCGGTCGGGGGCCCCGAGGAAGCCCTGGGCCCGCAGGGCGATGCGGCGGGCTTCGTCGGCGGTCAGTTCGGCGGCGGGACGCGGCAGACTCGGCATGGTCACACCGTAGGGTGCGCCACTGACAACGCCGGGCGGCCCCCGTGTCCCGGCACACGGCACGGCGGGCGACTGTGACGTCCGGCACGGCACGCGGTGCGCCGGGCCGGCCACCGCAGCCGGCTATACCGGCCGGGACGGTGCCGGCAGATAGGGCGCCGCCGACGGCAGGCCCAGGTCGGACGGCAGGAGCGAGCCCACCCAGCAGTCCCGGCGGACCCCCTTGTTGTTGACCGCGGCGCGCAGGACGCCCTCGACGACGAAGCCCGCGCGTTCCGCGACCGCGCGCGATCCCGCGTTGCCGACCTCGGCACGCCACTCCAGGCGGTCGATCGACAGGTGCGTGAAGGCCCAGCGGGCCGCCGCGAGGGTCGCCTCCACGATGTAGCCGTTGCCCCGGTGTTCCTTCGCCGTCCAGAAGCCCACCTCGGCGACGCCCAGGGAGCGCATCGTCAGGCTCAGCATGCTCACCAGCTCCCCGGAGGGCAGGAACACACCGAATGTGAACATCGAGGCGTCGGCCCAGCCGTCGGGCGCCATCTGCCCGACGAACACCTCCGCGTGCTCGCGCAGATACGGCGACGGAATCGTGGTCCAGCGCTGGATCTCGGGGTCCTGGGCGGCCGCGAACACCGCGTCGGTGTCCTGCGGGCCCACGGGACGCAGCAGCAGGCGTTCGGTGGTCAGGGTGACGGGGTCCATCGCCCGATTCTGCTCGGCTCCCCGCCCCGCCGCCACGACATTTCGTGCCCCGGCCGGGCTCCGCCGTCGTATGCTCGCCCTCCGGCGGACCACGGTCGCGGCCGCCGCCGCGCCCGGTGGGACGGCTGTCACCGCCGCCACGCCGTCGTCTCTCCTCCTCCGCCACCGGGTGAGAGGCCGGTTACTTTTCGTGGCACGGACGCGGCACCTTCCGTCGCGCCCGTCCGTTGTCCTAGTGGCTGTCGGCGACAGACCTCCCGGCGCGGCGGGGTCCTCGCTTACGATGGCCGTTGCTCAAGCTGTCATAAGTAACCGACCGTCCCAGGCCCGACCGGCAAGGAGACAAACCCCCGTGTCCGTCCTCTCGAAGATCATGCGTGCAGGCGAAGGCAAGATCCTGCGCAAGCTGCACCGCATCGCGGACCAGGTCAACTCCATCGAAGAGGACTTCATCAACCTCTCCGACGCCGAGCTGAGGGCCCTCACCGACGAGTACAAGCAGCGGTACGCCGACGGTGAGAGCCTCGACGACCTGCTGCCCGAGGCGTTCGCCACCGTCCGCGAGGCCGCCAAGCGCGCCCTCGGCCAGCGGCACTACGACGTGCAGCTGATGGGTGGCGCCGCGCTCCACCTCGGCTATGTCGCCGAGATGAAGACCGGTGAGGGCAAGACCCTGGTCGGCACGCTGCCCGCTTATCTCAACGCCATCTCCGGAGACGGCGTCCACATCGTCACGGTCAACGACTACCTGGCCGAGCGCGACTCCGAGATGATGGGCCGCGTCCACAAGTTCCTGGGTCTCAGCGTCGGCTGCATCCTTGGGAACATGACCCCGGCCCAGCGCCGCGAGCAGTACGCGTGCGACATCACCTACGGCACGAACAACGAGTTCGGCTTCGACTACCTGCGCGACAACATGGCGTGGTCGAAGGACGAGCTGGTGCAGCGCGGCCACAATTTCGCCATCGTCGACGAGGTCGACTCCATCCTCATCGACGAGGCCCGTACGCCGCTGATCATCTCCGGCCCGGCCGACCAGGCCACCAAGTGGTACGGCGACTTCGCCAAGCTGGTCACGCGCCTGAAGCGCGGTGAGGCGGGCAACCCGATGAAGGGCATCGAGGAGACCGGCGACTACGACGTCGACGAGAAGAAGCGCACGGTCGCCATCCACGAGTCCGGCGTCAGCAAGGTCGAGGACTGGCTGGGCATCGACAACCTCTACGAGTCGGTGAACACCCCGCTGGTGGGCTACCTGAACAACGCCATCAAGGCCAAGGAGCTCTTCAAGCGCGACAAGGACTACGTCGTCATCGACGGCGAGGTCATGATCGTCGACGAGCACACCGGCCGTATCCTCGCGGGCCGCCGCTACAACGAGGGCATGCACCAGGCGATCGAGGCGAAGGAAGGGGTGGACATCAAGGACGAGAACCAGACCCTCGCCACGATCACCCTGCAGAACTTCTTCCGCCTCTACAAGAAGCTGTCCGGCATGACCGGTACGGCGATGACCGAGGCCGCCGAGTTCCACCAGATCTACAAGCTCGGCGTGGTCCCCATCCCGACCAACAGGCCGATGGTCCGCATGGACCAGTCGGACCTGATCTACCGCACCGAGGTCGCGAAGTTCGAGGCGGTCGTCGACGACATCGCCGAGAAGCACGAGAAGGGCCAGCCGATCCTGGTCGGCACCACCTCGGTCGAGAAGTCCGAGTACCTCTCGCAGCAGCTCAGCAAGCGCGGTATCCAGCACGAGGTGCTGAACGCCAAGCACCACGAGCGCGAGGCGGCGATCGTCGCCCAGGCGGGTCGCAGGGGCGCCGTGACCGTGGCCACCAACATGGCCGGCCGTGGTACGGACATCAAGCTCGGCGGCAACCCCGAGGACCTCGCCGAGGCCGAGCTGCGCCAGCGCGGGCTCGACCCCGAGGAGCACATCGAGGAGTGGGCGCACGCCCTGCCCGCCGCCCTGGAGCGGGCCGAGCAGGCGGTCAAGGCGGAGAAGGACGAGGTCGAGGGCCTCGGCGGCCTGTATGTGCTGGGCACCGAGCGCCACGAGTCCCGCCGTATCGACAACCAGCTGCGCGGTCGTAGCGGCCGTCAGGGCGACCCCGGCGAGTCGCGTTTCTACCTCTCCCTGGGTGACGACCTGATGCGCCTGTTCAAGGCCCAGATGGTCGAGCGCGTCATGTCGATGGCGAACGTCCCCGACGACGTGCCGATCGAGAACAAGATGGTCACGCGCGCGATCGCGTCCGCCCAGTCGCAGGTCGAGACGCAGAACTTCGAGACCCGGAAGAACGTCCTCAAGTACGACGAGGTCCTCAACCGGCAGCGTGAGGTCATCTACGGCGAGCGGCGCCGCGTCCTGGAGGGCGAGGACCTGCACGAGCAGATCCGGCACTTCATGAACGACACGATCGACGCCTACGTCCACGCCGAGACCTCCGAGGGCTTCCCCGAGGACTGGGACCTGGACCGGCTGTGGGGCGCCTTCAAGCAGCTCTACCCGGTGAAGGTCACCATCGAGGAGCTGGAGGAGGCCGCGGGCGACCGTGCCGGGCTGACCGCCGAGTTCATCGCCGAGTCCATCAAGGACGACATCTACGAGCAGTACGAGCAGCGCGAGGCGCAGCTCGGCTCCGAGATCATGCGTGAGCTGGAGCGCCGCGTCGTGCTGTCGGTCCTGGACCGCAAGTGGCGCGAGCACCTCTACGAGATGGACTACCTCCAGGAGGGCATCGGCCTGCGGGCGATGGCGCAGAAGGACCCGCTGGTCGAGTACCAGCGCGAGGGCTTCGACATGTTCACCGCCATGATGGAGGGCATCAAGGAGGAGTCCGTCGGCTATCTGTTCAACCTGGAGGTCCAGGTGGAGCAGCAGGTCGAGGAGGTCCCCGTCGAGGAGGCCAAGCCCTCCCTGGAGAAGGAAGAGGCCGTGGCGGCCCAGGCGGCCCGCCCGGAGATCCGCGCCAAGGGCCTGGACGCCCCGCAGCGCCGCGAGCGGCTGCACTTCTCCGCCCCGACCGTGGACGGCGAGGGCGGCATCATCGAGGGCGACTTCGCCAGCGACGACGGCGAGCCGGTGCGCTCGGAGGCCGACGGCCTCACGCGTGCTGAGCGCCGCAAGCAGGCGAAGGGCGGACGCCGCCGCAAGAAGTGACGCGGCTGTAGCGCCAGGAGCGTCGTCGTCCGGCGGCAGGGCCGGATGAGGGGCCGGGCACCCGACCAGGGTGCCCGGCCCCTCGTGTCATGGCGCTCAGTCGTCGTCCGCCCGTTGCGACCGGGGCCCGCCCAGTTCCACCGCGGTGCAGCGCCAGCGGTGGTCGGAGCCGCACTCCAGACGGAACGCCATGGCGCGCAGCTGGTCGCCCGCGCCGATCCGGGCGAAGGCCTCGATGGCCCCCGGGCGCGGGACGTAGTAGCCGATGTCGCGGACGACGGGACGGGTGCCGCGGGTGCGCAGCGGGCCGCGTTCGGCGAGCCGGGCCAGCTCGTCGTAGGCCCGGCCGACGGTGTGGCGGAGCATGCTGTGCACCGGGCGCTGACCGCTCAGCACGGACAGGAGGCGGTCGGCGAAGAGGTCGGTCGGGCGGGGCTGGGGGACCGTCGCCGTCCGGCCCGGAGCGCGGGGCGGTGCGGTCTCCGGCGTGTCCTGACCCGGTGCGAGGGCCGGTGTGCGGTGGCCCGGTGCCTTGGCGGGTGGGCGGTCGCCCGGTGCCGTACCGCGGGTCGTGCCCTCGCCGGGGGCCGTGCGGCGAGGAGTGCCGCCGGGGCGGCGGCTGTCGTGGCGGACCGGCGGGCGTCCGTCCGGCCGGGCCTTCGCCCGGGGGTGTGTGCTGTTCCTGGTCATCACCTTGTTCATGCGGGATCCCCGTTTCGCGGGACCGGCGGATACCGGTCGGTAACTTCTCGATGGGAATCCTGTACGCGGCGGACCGGGCGCGCAGGGAAGCCGGCGCCGGGCGGAGACGGCCGGAGGGTTCACCTATCAGGGTGGGCGGCGAGGCGGCGGCCCTCGGCACGGCCGGGAGGAACGGGTGACCGGCAAGCGCCCTGGTTGACGGCGGGGAACGGTGCCGACGGGGCCCGAAGGGGGACGCCCGCACGTATCCTGGGGTGACCGCCGGAGGAGCGGAACGATCTCCGCGGGGGCCCTGCGGGGTCGCCCGGCGTCCCTGACCGACTACGAAAGCGGCTCGTCAATGCGCGTCTACGTCCCCCTGACCCTCTCCGGTCTCGCCGAGGCGTACAAGACGGGCGAGCTGGGCGCCGGGCCGGTCGTCGCATACGCCGTCACCCCCGCCCTGCGGGAGTGGTACCTCTCCGACGACATCGAGGAGCTGGAGTACGCGGCGCTCAGCCGGGCCTCGCTGGCCTCCCTGCGGCTGCTGGCGGCGGACCCGGGGGCGCCACGGCGGCGGGTGGTCGTCGCGGTCGACGTGCCGGACGGCGCGGCCGCGGCCGACCCGGACCGCGGCCTCGACCCGGCCGCGCTCGGCGAGGTGCGGATCGCGGGAACCGTGCCGCTGGCCAAGGCGGCCGCCGTGCACGTCGACGCGGCCGACGCGGAGGCGGACGTGACCGAGGCGGCCCGGGTGCTTCCGGCGGCGGAGGACGGGGACGACGACGCGCAGTTCGTCGTGGACGGGGCCGAGGACCACGAACTGCTCTGGTACGCGACGCAGGAAATCCCGAATCTCCTGGGGCCGGGCCGCTGACCTGGGGGATCCCTCTCCTCGTGGTCGCGGCACCGGTGAGTGTCGGTGGTACCGGGTACGTTTTCCGGCATGGGGACGTACAAAAGCGCGCACATTGTGTGGGACTGGAACGGGACGCTGTTCCACGACAATGAGGCGATCATCGGGGCGACGAACGCGGCGTTCGCGGAGCTGGGCCTGGAGCCCATCACGCTGGAGAAGTACCGGACGCTGTACTGCGTGCCGGTGCCGAAGTTCTACGAGCGGCTGATGGGACGGCTGCCCGCCGACACCGAGTGGGAGGTCATGGACGAGATCTTCCACCGCTACTACGCGGAGCACCGGATCCGGTGCGGGCTCACCGAAGGCGCGGTGGAGCTGCTCGCGGGCTGGCGGTCGGCGGGCCGCAGCCAGTCCCTCCTGAGCATGTACGTCCACGAGGAACTCGTGCCGCTCGTCCGGGGATTCGGGATCGAGGGGCACTTCGTGCGGGTGGAGGGGCGGACCGGTCCCTCCGGGGGCAGCAAGGCCGAACACATGGTCCGCCATATACGGGCCCTCGACGGCGTCGATCCCTCGCGCACGGTGGTGATCGGGGACGCCGCCGACGACGCGGTCGCCGCCCTGCACGTCGGAGCGCGGGCCGTTCTGTACACGGGGGGCTCGCACGGCCGCGCCAGCCTGGAGGGGGCCGGGGTGCCGGTCGTCGACACACTGGAGGAGGCGGTCGCGGAGGCCGAGCGCCTGGCGGCGTGAACGGACGCGGCGCCCGCAGGCGCCGCACCCGCACGCACGCTCCGCCCAGGCACCGCTCCCCCCGTACCGCACCCCCGCGAGGCGGCTCAGGTCGCCGGTGCCTTCGCCCGCAGTACCGTCAGGAACTCACGCATCCAGCCGGGGTGGTCCGGCCAGGCGCGGGACGAGACGAGGGTGCCGTCGACGACCGCCTCGGTGTCCTGGAAGGTCGCGCCGGCCGCCTGCATGTCCAGCTCCAGGGCCGGATACGCGGTGACGCGACGTCCGCGCAGGGCGTCCACCGCGGCGGTCAGGAGGGGGCCGTGGCAGATCTGGGCGACCGGCTTGTCGGTGTCGAAGAACGCCTTCACGATCTTGCGGAGCTCGGCATCGTTGCGGAGGTACTCCGGGGCGCGCCCGCCAGGCAGGACGAGGGCGACGTAGTCACCGGGGTCGACATCGGAGAAGGCCAGGTCGGCGGGCCAGGTGTAGCCCGGTTTCTCGGTGTAGGTGTCGAAGCCGGGTTCGAAGTCGTGGACGACGAAGCGGAGGGTCTTCCGGGTGGGTGCCGCGATGTGGACCTCGTAGCCCTCCTCGCGCAGGCGCTGGTAGGGGTACAGGACCTCCAGCGATTCCGCCGCGTCCCCGGTGACGATCAGGATCTTCTGCGTCATGTCCGCCGTGCTCCCCTCGGTCGTGCGGGCGGCCCCGTCGGGTGCCTTCCGGCAACGTGCCTCAAGCCGGGGACGCTGCCAAGGGGGCCCGTACGGTTCGTACCGCCATGCTCGCACCGAAGGCCCTGCACGGCAGTGCCTCCCTGGCCCCTGTGCAGAACGTCAAACTTCGACCCCCTCTTTTGTACACATACGGCTCATGACGTGCCCCCCGTGGGGAGCGATAGCCTGGTGGCGTGATCAGCGCGATACCTCGCGGGGACGTCGTCGTCCCTGCCTTGCGCCCGGTGAGCACGGACGACATCCGTGACCGGGCGGCGGTCGCTGGTCTTCGCAGGCGGGGCCGGTCGGACAGGGCGCCGCAGGCGCCCGGTACGGCAACCGGGGCGCCGGGGACGCGAGGGGCGCGAAGCGCGCCGAGAGCAGCGTCACAGTCGCCGAGGGCGTCGGAGTTGGCCGATAACCCCCCACCCATCTCTCCATGCGGCATAGCGTCGAACCAGACCGGACACCCCGCGTCGCGGCGTTACGCCGGAGAAGAGACCGTACTTCCTTCTACGTCACGCAACGGCGCGCGACAGGAGCCAGAGGACAATGCAGACCAAGCTGGACGAAGCCAAGGCCGAGCTGCTCGAGAGGGCCGCCCGGGTAGCTGAGAACAGCCCGGTCGGGGGGCACCTACCGACTGGGACGACGGGCGCGGGAACCCCGGACCGGGACACCGTGCTCGCGTTCCTCCAGCGCTACTACCTGCACACCGCCCCGGAGGACCTGGCCGACCGCGACCCGGTCGACGTCCTGGGAGCCGCGTTCTCGCACTACAGACTGGCCGAAACACGTCCCCAGGGCACGGCCAACGTGCGGGTCCACACCCCCACCGTCGAGGAGAACGGCTGGACGTGCAGCCACTCCGTCGTGGAGGTCGTGACCGACGACATGCCCTTCCTGGTCGACTCCGTGACCAACGAGCTGTCACGGCAGGGCCGCGGAATCCACGCCGTCGTCCACCCGCAGTTCGTCGTCCGCCGCGACCTGACCGGCAAGCTGCTCGAGGTGCTCCCCGAGGCGCCCGGCGGCGAACTGCCGCACGACGCTCACGTCGAGTCCTGGATCCACGTCGAGATCGACCGGGAGACCGACCGCTCCGACCTGAAGCAGATCACCGCCGACCTGCTGCGCGTCCTGTCCGACGTCCGTGAGGCCGTCGAGGACTGGGAGAAGATGCGCGAGTGCGCGCTGCGCGTCGCCGAGGGGCTCCCGAAGGAATCGCTGCCCGGGGATCTGCCCGAGGCCGAGCTCGAGGAGGCCGGCGAGCTGCTGCGCTGGCTGGCCGCCGACCACTTCACCTTCCTCGGCTACCGCGAGTACGAGCTGCGGGAGGACGACGCGCTGGCCGCCGTGCCCGGCACCGGACTCGGCATACTGCGATCGGACCCGCACCACGCGGGTGGCGAGAGCCACCCGGTCAGCCCGTCCTTCGAACGGCTGCCCGCCGACGCCCGCGCCAAGGCCCGCGAGCACAAGCTGCTGGTCCTCACCAAGGCCAACAGCCGCGCGACCGTGCACCGGCCGTCGTACCTCGACTACGTCGGCGTGAAGAAGTTCGACGGAAACGGCAACGTCATCGGCGAACGCCGGTTCCTCGGCCTGTTCTCGTCCGCCGCCTACACCGAGTCGGTGCGTCGCGTGCCCGTCATCCGGCGCAAGGTCGACGAGGTCCTCAGGGGCGCCGGATTCTCCCCCAACAGCCACGGCGGTCGCGACCTGCTCCAGATCCTGGAGACCTACCCGCGCGACGAGCTGTTCCAGACCCCGGCCGACGAGCTGCGCTCCATCGTCACCTCCGTCCTCTACCTCCAGGAGCGCCGCCGGCTGCGGCTCTACCTGCGCCAGGACGAGTACGGACGCTACTACTCGGCCCTCGTCTACCTGCCGCGCGACCGCTACACCACGGGCGTGCGACTGCGGATCATCGACATCCTCAAGGAGGAGCTCGGCGGTACCAGCGTCGACTTCACGGCCTGGAACACCGAGTCGATCCTCTCCCGGCTGCACTTCGTCGTGCGTGTCCCGCAGGGCACCGAGCTGCCGCAGCTGTCCGACGCCGACAAGGAGCGCATCGAGGCGCGGCTGGTGGAGGCCGCCCGCTCCTGGACCGACTCCTTCAACGAGGCGCTGAACGCCGAACTCGGCGAGGAGCGCGCCGCCGAGCTTCAGCGCCGCTACACCAACGCCTTCCCCGAGGGCTACAAGGCCGACCACACCCCGCGCGCCGCGGTCGCCGACCTGGTCCACCTCGAGCAGCTCAGCACCGAGGAGGGCGGCCGGGACTTCGCGCTCAGCCTTTACGAGCCGGTCGGTGTCGGCCCCGGCGAGCGCCGCTTCAAGATCTACCGCAGGGGTGAGTCGGTCTCCCTGTCCGCGGTGCTGCCGGTGCTCCAGCGGCTCGGCGTCGAGGTCATCGACGAGCGCCCCTACGAGCTGCGCTGCGCGGACCGTACGAACGCGTGGATCTACGACTTCGGTCTGCGCCTGCCCAAGTCGCTCACCGGCAACGGCGACTACCTCGGCGACGACGCCCGCGAGCGGTTCCAGGACGCCTTCACCGCCACCTGGACCGGGCAGGCCGAGAACGACGGCTTCAACGCCCTGGTGCTGAGCGCCGGGCTCACCTGGCGGCAGGCGATGGTGCTGCGCGCCTACGCCAAGTACCTGCGCCAGGCCGGTTCCACCTTCAGCCAGGACTACATGGAGGACACCCTCCGCAACAATGTCCACACCACCCGGCTGCTGGTCTCGCTGTTCGAGGCGCGGATGTCGCCGGAGCGGCAGCGGGCGGGCCTGGAGCTGACCGACGCCCTGCTGGAGGAGCTGGACGCCGCCCTGGACCAGGTCGCCTCGCTGGACGAGGACCGTATCCTGCGCTCCTTCCTCACCCTGATCAAGGCCACCCTGCGCACCAACTTCTTCCAGGAGTCGCGCGCCGGCAAGCCGCACGACTACGTCTCGATGAAGTTCGACCCGCAGGCCATCCCGGACCTGCCGGCGCCGCGCCCGGCGTACGAGATCTGGGTGTACTCGCCGAAGGTCGAGGGCGTGCACCTGCGCTTCGGCAAGGTCGCGCGCGGTGGTCTGCGCTGGTCCGACCGGCGTGAGGACTTCCGCACGGAGATCCTCGGCCTGGTCAAGGCGCAGATGGTGAAGAACACCGTCATCGTGCCGGTGGGTGCCAAGGGCGGCTTCGTCGCCAAGCAGCTTCCGGATCCGGCGGTGGACCGCGACGCCTGGCTCGCGGAGGGCATCCGCAGCTACCGCACCTTCATCTCGGCGCTGCTCGACATCACCGACAACCTGGTGGCCGGCGAGGTCGTGCCGCCCGCGGACGTGGTCCGGCACGACTCCGACGACACCTACCTCGTGGTGGCCGCCGACAAGGGCACGGCGACGTTCTCCGACATCGCCAACGAGGTCGCCGAGAGCTACGGCTTCTGGCTCGGTGACGCCTTCGCCTCCGGCGGCTCGGCGGGCTACGACCACAAGAAGATGGGCATCACCGCCCGCGGCGCCTGGGAGTCCGTGAAGCGGCACTTCCGGGAGCTGGGCGTCGACACCCAGACCGAGGACTTCACCGTGGTGGGCATCGGTGACATGTCCGGTGACGTGTTCGGCAACGGCATGCTGCTGTCCGAGCACATCCGCCTGGTCGCGGCGTTCGACCACCGGCACATCTTCCTCGACCCGAACCCGGACGCGGCGACCTCGTACGCGGAGCGCCGCCGCCTGTTCGAGCTGCCGCGCTCGTCGTGGGCCGACTACGACACCGGACTGCTGTCGGCGGGCGGCGGTGTGTTCCCGCGGTCGGCGAAGTCGATCCCGGTCAACGCGCACATCCGCGAGGCGCTCGGCATCGAGGGCCCGGTCACCAAGATGACCCCGGCCGACCTGATGAAGGCGATCCTCGCGTCGCCGGTGGACCTGCTCTGGAACGGCGGCATCGGCACCTATGTGAAGTCCTCGGCGGAGTCGAACGCGGACGTCGGCGACAAGGCGAACGACGCCATCCGCGTGGACGGCAAGGACCTTCGGGTCAAGGTCGTCGGCGAGGGCGGCAACCTGGGTCTGACCCAGCTCGGCCGGATCGAGTTCGCCCAGCACGGCGGCAAGATCAACACGGATGCCATCGACAACAGCGCGGGCGTGGACACCTCCGACCACGAGGTGAACATCAAGATCCTGCTCAACGCGGTCGTGTCCAACGGCGATCTGACGGTCAAGCAGCGCAACCAGCTGCTCGCCGAGATGACCGACGAGGTCGGCTGCCTGGTGCTGCGCAACAACTACGCGCAGAACGTGGCGATCGCCAACGCCCTGTTCCAGTCGAAGGACATGCTGCACGCCCAGCAGCGGTTCATGCGCCATCTGGTGCGCGAGGGGCACCTCGACCGGGCGCTGGAGTTCCTGCCCACCGACCGGCAGATCCGCGAGCGGCTCAACGCCGGTCAGGGCCTGACCGGTCCGGAGACGGCCGTTCTGCTGGCGTACACCAAGATCACGGTCTCCCGGGAGCTGCTGGAGACGCAGCTGCCCGACGACCCGTATCTGCGCCGCCTGCTGCACGCCTACTTCCCGACGGCGCTGCGCGACCGGTTCCCCGAGCAGATCGACGGCCACGCGCTGAGCCGTGAGATCGTGACGACCCTGCTGGTCAACGACACGGTCAACACGGGTGGTACGAGCTTCCTGCACCGTCTGCGCGAGGAGACGGGCGCCTCGCTGGAGGAGATCGTGAGGGCGCAGACCGCGTCCCGTACGATCTTCCACTCCGGTGCGGTGTGGGACGCGGTCGAGGCCCTCGACAACAAGGTCGACGCCGACGTCCAGACCCGTATCCGGCTGCACTCCCGCCGGCTCGTCGAGCGCGGTACGCGCTGGCTGCTGAACAACCGGCCGCAGCCGCTTCAGCTGGGCGAGACCATCGCGTTCTTCGGCGACCGCGTCGAGCAGGTCTGGAGCGAGCTGCCCAAGCTGCTGCGCGGCGCGGACCTGGAGTGGTGGGAGAAGATCTACGACGAGCTGACGGGTGCGGGCGTCCCGGACGAACTCGCCACGCGCGTGGCCGGGTTCTCCTCCGCCTTCCCGGCTCTCGACATCGTCTCGGTGGCCGACCGCACCGGCAAGGACCCGATGGACGTCGCCGAGGTCTACTACGACCTCGCCGACCGCCTCGGCATCACCCAGCTCATGGACCGCATCATCGAACTGCCGCGTGCGGACCGGTGGCAGTCGATGGCGCGGGCGTCGATCCGCGAGGACCTCTACGCGGCCCACGCGGGTCTGACGGCCGAGATCCTGGCCGTGGGCAACGGCGCCTCCACGCCGGAGCAGCGGTTCGAGGCGTGGCGGGAGAAGAACGGGGCGATCCTGTCCCGGGCCCGGACGACCCTCGACGAGATCGCCAACTCGGACTCGTTCGACCTCGCGAACCTCTCGGTCGCGATGCGCACGATGCGGACGCTGCTGCGGACGCACAGCTAGTCCCGGTACGAGGGCGGGGGCGCTCCCTGGAGGGGGCGCCCCCGTCGGCGTATCGATGGAGCATTCCCCGTCCGCCCGTCACGTACCGCTTTCTTGCCAAGACCTAGGGGAATTCCGGCGGTCACTTTACCCTCGCCCGCTAAACACGACATTTGGACTAGGTTTGGCGTGATCGTCGGACGAGCGTGGAGGACCCGTACCCGTGACTGTGAACCTCTCCGAGCAGCGGCCCCAGGTCGCTCGCCCGGTCGCCGAGCCCGCCGTCCCCATGCCCGTGAGCGCCCCCGTCCCGGCGCTCGTCCGGGTCCGGCGGCTCGCGCTCGAGGCGGCCAAGTTCGGGGTCGTCGGCGGCAGCGGTGTCGCGGTCAATTTCCTCGTCTTCAACGCCCTTCTGCACGGCCTGGCATGGGCCCCCATGACGGCGACCGTGCTCGCCAGCGTCATCGCCATGGGCACCAACTACCTGGGCTTCCGCTTCTTCGCCTACCGGGACCGGGCCTCGCGCACCCGGCAGCAGATCATGCTGTTCTTCGTCTTCAGCGGGATCGGTGTGGTGATGGAGAGCGTGCTGTTCTACGCCGGCTACCACGGCCTGGGCATGAACGGGCCGTTCGGCTCCAACGTGGCGAAGGCGCTGTCGATCGTGCTGGCGTCGGCGTTCCGCTTCCTGGTGTACCGCACCTGGGTGTTCCAGCACGAGGCGAAGCAGGGCCACGGCACCCGATGAGCGTCACCGCGCAGAACACCGGCGGAGGGCAGGGGGCCGGGGGACGACTCAGGGGGCCCGGGGGGCCGTTCGCGGCCGCCGGGACGCCGCGTGGTGCCGTGGGCGTCGCACTGTGGGCGGCCGCGGCGCTTCTCGTCGTGCTGATGCTGCTGGTGATCGAACGGCTGCCCTGGGCCGGCGATCTCGGCATGCACGCGGCGACCGTGGAGCGGCTGCGGCACCGGCTGCTGGACCCCGGCAACCCCCTCGTCGACGAGAACACACCGAGCCCGTACTACTCCCCGTGGACCGTCTTCCTCGGTGTGCTCGCCCGCCTCACCGGGCTGTCCGTCTGGGTCGTGCTGCGCATCGGCGCGCTGATAGGACTGACGCTGCTGGTGACGGGCGTGTGGCGATACGTCCGGGCGTTGACCGCGCACCGTCTCGCGCCGCCGCTCGCCCTGCTGTGCGTGGTGCTGCTGTGGGGCACCCAGGTGTTCAACTGGAGCGGCCTGCTCGGGCTCAACTCGCTGGCGCTGACGGTTGCCTACCCCAGCGTGCTGGCGCTGGGCCTCGCCTTCCACTTCTGGGCGCTGCTGACACGGGCACTGAAGGGCGGGTCCGCGGGGTGGGCCGTCTTCCTCGGGCTCGGCGCCCTGTGGGCGGTGATACTGCTCAGCCACCAGTTCACCGGAGTGGTGGCGACGCTGGGCGCGCTGGCGACGGTGGTCGGTGCGCGCGCCGGGCGCCGGGAGTGGCTGCGGCTCGGCGTCGGGATCCTGCTCGGTGTGCTGGTCCTCGCGCTGTGGCCCTACTACGACTTCTTCGCGCTGTTCCGGGTGGGCGGCCTGGAGGCGATCCACCGGTCGCTCTACCAGCATCTGTTCGCCCGGTTCTGCCTGGTCCTGGTCGGGGTGGCGGCGCTCGCCCTGCGGGCCCGGCGTGACCTGCGGGATCCGCTGGTGGTGTTCTTCCTGCTCGGCGTGCTGATGTTCGCGGCGGGCGGGCTGACCGGGCACTACTCCTGGGGGCGGGCGCTGCCGGCGGTGCTGATCCCGGCGCAGGTCGCGGCAGCCGTGGAGGTGGCCGGCGCGGCGCGCGGCACCCTGCGGAACGCGGGGGCGTGGGTGCTGGCGGCCGCGCTCGGGGTGGGCGCGTGGACACAGGTGCAGACCGTCGGATACGTGGTGGGGCGCAGCGCCCTGCCCGCGCCGGTCGCCGCGAAGTACCGGGTGCCGTGGGTGGGGTACCACTGGATCACGCCGTGGGTGCGGTACGGGGACGTGGTGATGGCGACGACGTATCCCGCGCGGCAGATTCCGGCGTACGGGGCGTACACCGTGGCTCCGGGGTATCCGGACTTCTTCCTGCCGGACGAGGCGAAGCGGGAGGCGGCGGTGCGGACGTACTTCACGGCGGGTTCGTCGCGGAGCGAGCGTCTGGGCGTGCTGCGGACGTACGGCGTGCGGTGGGTCGTGCAGCGCCCGGCCGACGGCGGACTGCCGCAGGGAGACCGGGCGTTGCGACGGGTGGCATCGGGGCCGGGCGGCCAGGTGCTGTACGAGGTGATGCACTGAGGCACCGCCGCCGGCCTCCAGGCTCCGGACCCTTACGGGCCCCGGCTCTTGCGGGTCCCGGCGGCGTCGACGTGCGGCCGGGGGTTCCGGGCCCGCCGTCCTTGCGGGCCCGTGGCTTCGATGGCCAAGACAGTGGGGCGGACCGATCGGTCCGCCCCACAACGTGTCACCGCAGGACGCTGCGGACCAGCCGTGCCGCCTCTCGCACCCGCGGTCCCGCCACCCTGCGTACCACCGGGCCCACCCGGGCCGTGAGGCCCACCGGGCGCCACCGGATCTGGAGGCGGCCCGCTCCGCGGCCCTCCGGCTCCACCGTCACCTGGTGCGGCAGCGTGCCGACCTGGGTGGCCGTCAGGACGGGGAAGGACAGCGGGGCCAGCAGGACGCCCGAGTTGGACATGCCCTGCTGGTTCAGGCGCAGCACCGGGTGACGGATGCCGTCGAAGCCCTGCACGGGCAGGTGCGCCGCCGCGATGTCCAGCCGGACCTGCCCCTCGAAGACACCGGGACGGACCGGGTCCAGGCGGAACGCCGTCGCCAGCTGACGCCGTCCGGGCGTGACCACGATGCTCGCCCGCTGCGGTCCCACAGGCAGCCGCAGGCCGGGGTCGTACGTCCGGATCGAGAGGTCGACCGAGGCGCCGGGGCCCGGCGTCACGGACGTGATCTCGTGGCGGAACTGCGCGCTGGAGAACGGCCGGTACTCCAGCTCCAGGTCGGTGATGTCGAGTTCCCGGCGCGCCCAGGTGGAGGACGGGATCTCGGCCCCCCAGTAGGTCCGGCCCGATTCGTCCGTCACCGTCCGGCGAGGGGCGACCCCGTGGCCGAGGCCTCGCGCCGCCAGCTGCGCCTCCGCCGTCCGCCGCTCACGCACCAGCTGGGTCACCACCCGCTCGGCACGCGGCAGCCGCGCGTACGCGGCGGGATCCAGCGTCTCCAGATACGGCGTCACCAGGTCCGCGAAGCCGGCCAGCCACTCCTCGTCGCGGTACGGCAGGTCACCCGCGTACATCCGGAAGTCGTGCTTGAGGAACTTGTAGTCCTTGTCCGCCCGGAGGGACTCATGGCCGCTCTCGGTCAGGAACGCGTCGATCAGGGTCTGCACATGGATGCGGTCGCGGACGTTGGAGAGCTTGTGCCGCTGGTTGGAGATCGACGCCGCCTCCGCCGCCACGTACGGGGCTATGTACCAGCGGTAGACCGGCTCCGGGATGACCGTGAAGGCGCGGGCCAGGCAGTACGCCTGCGCCGAGAACAGCTGGTCCTCGTAGTGGATGCCCTCGGGGAAGCGCAGCTCGTGCCGGTCCAGGAACTCCCGCCGGTACATCTTGCTCGTCGACAGGTGCTCGAAGAGCAGGCCCGGCTCGGACCCGATGCCCTCGACCGTGCGCCGCTCGGCTACCAGATGGGGCATCCAGGTCGAGCGCCCGCCGGTGTCGACGCGGATGCGCTCCACCGCGCCCATGGCGAAGTCGACATCACGCTCGCGGTGCGCGTTCAGCAGCAGCTCGACGGCGTTCTCGGGCAGTTCGTCGTCACTGTCCAGGAACATCAGGAACGGCGCCTGGGCGATGTCGATGGCCCGGTTGCGCGGGGCGCTGCAGCCGCCGCTGTTCTCGGGCAGGCGCAGATACCGCACCCGCTCGTCCTGGGCCTGAAGCCGGCGTGCCACCGTCGGGGTGTCGTCCGTCGAGTGGTCGTCGCTGATGATCACTTCGATGTTGGTGTACGTCTGCCGCAGCAGCGAGGCCACCGCGCGCGGCAGGCGTTCCGCGTCGTTGTAGACGATGACGGTGATCGTCACATCGGGGGTACGGGTCGTCGTCACGCCGTCGCCTCCTCGGGGGTCGGGGCCGGGGTCCGTTCGTCCACCGGGATCACGGGTGGGAGCGACTTCTCGCTCTCGCCCAGGAAGACCCGGCGCACCACCCGCTCGGCCGCCCGTCCGTCGTCGAACTCGCAGAACCTGCGCCGGAAGGCGGTGAGGGCCTTTCGCGCGGCCTCGTCCCGCCATGCGCCCGTCTCGAAGACGGCCGCCAGCTCCTCCTGGGTGTGCGCCACCTGGCCCGGCGCCTCGGCCATCAGGTCGAAGTAGACGCCCCGCGTCTTCGCGTACGTCTCCCAGTCGTCGGCGTAGATCACGATCGGACGGTTCAGGTTGGCGTAGTCGAACATGATCGACGAGTAGTCCGTGACCAGGGCGTCCGCCGCCAGGGAGAGTTCCTCGACCGGGTCGTACGACGACACGTCGATCACCCGGCCCGAGCGGCGCAGTCCGGCCAGCGGGGAGGCCGCGCCGCCGTAGAAGTAGTGGCCACGGACCAGCAGGACCGTGTCCTCGCCGAGCCGGTCGGCGAGGGAGGCGAGGTCCAGGCGCGGCGTCCAGCCCGCCTCGTAGTCGCGGTGAGTGGGGGCGTACAGGATGGCCCGGCGCCCCGGGGCTATGCCCAGGCGGTCGCGTATGGCGCGGACGTCCTCGGCCGTCGCCGAGTAGAAGACGTCGTTGCGCGGGTAGCCGTAGTCCAGCGAGGTGTAGCGCGAGGGGTAGGCGCGCTCCCACATCCGGGTGGAGTGGCCGTTCGCCGAGACGCTGTAGTCCCACTTGTCGATCCGGGCCAGCAGGGCGTCGAAGTCCAGCCCCTTGGAGGCGGCGGGGAAGTCCACCTGGTCCAGGCCCATGCGCTTGAGCGGGGTGCCGTGGTGGGTCTGCAGATGGACCGCGTCCGGGCGCTTCACCACCGCGTTGGGGAAGTTGACGTTGTTGACCAGGTACTTGGCCTTCGCCATCACGTCCCAGTAGCGGCGCGTGCCGGGGACGATGTGGTCGGTGCCCGGCGGCAGCAGGGCCGCCTTGCTCCGGGAGACCACCCACACGGCGTGGATGTGCGGGGCGAGTTCGGCGAGCTTCGCGGCGATCGCGGCCGGGTTGCAGGCCACGCCCCGGTCCCAGTACGCCGAGAACACGGCCAGGTGGGGGTCTACGGGCTCCGTCAGCGCGCGGCGGTAGCGGTGGTCGCGCAGCTTGGCGCCGACCTGCCGCTTGCCCGACGCGACCGCGGACCGCACCTCGCGGCGCTTCTGGTTGGCGGCCTGGAAGACGCGGTACTTGGTGTACGCGTTCTCCTCCAGGAAGGCGTGGCGGACACCCTCGAAGCCGGCCGGGCGCCGGTGGTGCTCCGGCCGCCACCGCACGGCGGCCTGGGAGGCGCGGCCGAAGAACTCCCGCGCCTCGGACTCCGGCATCCCGCTGCGGCTGAAGACGCGCAGCAGGTCGCGGACCATCAGGTCGTACAGCACCGCCCGCGGCCCCTCCGGGGCGCCGCGCGCGGCGAGCAGCCGGTGCAGCCGCTCGTACCGTTCGAGGGACTGGTAGCGCTGTGCCGTGGTGACCGGCGGCAGGCTCTGCTCGCGCAGCTCCCGTATCTCGTAGGCCACCTCGTCGAGCGCGGCGATCTCGTCGGCGTGCAGGAGCACGGCGAGGGCGGTGTACGTCTCGTCTTCGCCGAAGTCGGCGTCGGCCAGGTCGTCGCAGACGGCCCGGGAACGCCAGAAGTCCGCGCGGATGATCCGGTTGCCCAGGACCGGGGCCATCCAGAGCAGCTGGGGGAAGTCGCCGAGCGGGGCGGCACGGCGGCCGGCGCGAGCCAGGTACCGGCCGTCCTGGCCGGGCCTGCCGGCGGTCTGCCAGGTGGAGCGGACATGGTCGACGACGAGGACGTCCGCCGAGTCGGCCAGTTCGGCGGTGCGGTCGGCGATCGACCGCAGGGCGCCGGCGGGCAGCCCGTCCTTGGCGTGTACGAAGTGCAGCCAGCGGCCGGTGGCCCGGTCGGCGCCCGCGGCCCGGGCCGCGCCGTCGCTCGTGCCGTCCGGCAGCGGCAGTACCACCATCCGGGGGTCGTCGGCCGCGCGCTGCTCGGCCTGTTGTCTGGCCCAGTCGCCCACGGCCGCGACGATCACCTCGGCTCCGGTGAACGGCTGGGCGGTGAGGGAATCCAGGAGTTCTCCCAGATGACCTTGGGGATCGGGGCCGTGGACGATGACGCTCAGCCCTGGTTGCACGTGGTCTCCTTGCTCTACAGACGCCCACGGCGGCACTGCTGTCGATGGTCGGTGTGTTCGAGCGTTGTACTGGCTCAAGAGTGAAGAGCCGCCTTTGCGGGTTCCGGTTGCTTCTGCCGCGGTTTCGGTGGCGGGGCTGTCTTCTTCTCGCCCCCCGTGAAGGCCTCGTACGCCTCGAGGACCTCCTCGGTCGGGCCGTCCATGCGCAGCTCGCCCCGCTCGAGCCACAGCACCCGGTCGCAGGTGTCACGGATCGACTTGTTGTTGTGACTGACCAGGAAGACGGTGCCCGCGTGCCGTCGCAGCTCGCGGATGCGTTCCTCGGAGCGCTTCTGGAAGGAGCGGTCGCCGGTGGCGAGGGCCTCGTCGATGAGGAGGACGTCGTGGTCCTTGGCGGCGGCGATGGAGAAGCGCAGACGGGCGGCCATGCCGGAGGAGTAGGTGCGCATGGGCAGCGTGATGAAGTCGCCCTTCTCGTTGATGCCGGAGAAGTCGACGATCTCCTGGTAGCGCTCCTTGACCTGCTCCCGGGACATGCCCATGGCGAGGCCGCCGAGGTGGACGTTCCGCTCGCCGGTGAGGTCGTTCATCAGGGCGGCGTTCACGCCCAGCAGTGAGGGCTGGCCGTTGGTGTAGATCCTGCCGTTCTCCACGGGCAGCAGCCCGGCGACGGCCTTGAGCAGCGTCGACTTGCCGGAACCGTTGGTGCCGATCAGGCCGACGGCCTCGCCCTTGTACGCGGTGAAGGACACATTCTTGACGGCGTGCACCCGGCGTACGCCCGCGGCCTTCTCCGTCTGCTTGCGGCGCACGATGCGGTTGAGCGCGGCGGTGGCGGTGCCTCGGCCGGCGCCCGTGCCGTTGACGCGGTAGACGATGTCGACGCCCTCGCAGATGACGGTCGGGATGAGCTGGTCGCTGATCGGGTTAGCCACGGCCGTACGTCTCCTCAGCCTTCCAGAAGTAGATGAAGCCTCCGACACCGGCGAGCAGGGCCCAGCCGGTGGCCGCCGCCCACACGTGCGGGGGCAGCTGGTGCGCGTGGAAGCTGTCGATCAGCGCGAAGCGCATGAGGTCGATGTAGACGGCGGCCGGGTTGGTCTCCAGGGCGATCGTCACCAGGCGCGGCAGATGGTCCTTCGCGGTGAGCTTGTCGATGCTCCACATGACGCCCGACACGTACATCCAGGTCCGCAGGATGAACGGCATCAGCTGCGCGATGTCCGGCGTCTTCGCACCCATCCGGGCCATGACCATCGACACGCCGGCGTTGAACATGAACTGAAGGGCCAGGGCCGGGATCGCCAGCAGCCAGGAGGCGGCGACCGGCACGCCGAAGAACAGCAGGATGACGACCAGGGCGGCCATCGAGAACAGCAGCTGCTGGAGCTGCTGGAGGCAGAAGGAGATGGGCAGCGCGGCGCGCGGGAAGTGCAGGGCGCGCACAAGGCCCAGGTTTCCGGAGATCGCGCGGGTGCCCGCCATGATCGAGCTCTGTGTGAAGGTCCAGATGAACACGCCCGTGACCAGGAACGGGACATAGTCCGGGACGCCGTGCTTGGTGCCCAGCAGCACACCGAAGATGAAGTAGTACACCGCCGCGTTCAGCAGTGGCGTCATGACCTGCCAGACCTGACCGAGCTTCGCCTGGCTGTACTGGGCGGTGAGCTTGGCCGTGGCGAACGCCGTGATGAAGTGGCGGCGCGCCCACAGCTGGCGGACGTACTCGGGCAGGGAGGGACGGGCGCCGCTGACCGAGAGGCCGTACCGGGCGGCGAGCTGTGCCGGGGTCTCGGCCGCTTCGGATGCCGTGGGGGGCGGTGTGTGGAGGACCTGGCTCACATCCGCTGCTTTCGCTCGGGGGGGTCGGTTGCGCGAACCGGTCCGCAGTCTTCCGCCATAGCGCCCCTTCCGGTACCACTGTCCGGCTTTTCTCACTTTTCTTGCCGGGGTCTTGCTGGACTCTAGGGCTCTTTTGCTGCTCTTGGGACTTTTGACTACTGCTTTTTACGTCGGAACGGGACCGTATCGTCGCCACGTGAGCGTAAGCCGTTCTGACGTCGGAACGCAACCGTTCCGTCGTCACGCCCTATGCTGGTCCGCATGACCACGAACGCCGACACTCCCCAGGTGAATCGGCGCCGCAGGGCGCCCGCGGGTGCGGCGGTGCTGCGCGAGGACGTGACGGAGGCCATTCGTGCGGCCGTCTTCGAGGAGCTCGCGGCCGTCGGCTACGCCCGGATGTCCATCGAGGGCATCGCGCGCCGGGCGGGCGTCGGCAAGACCGCGGTGTACCGCCGGTGGCGCTCCAAGCTGCACCTGGTCCTCGACCTGGTCTCGGCGGTCGCGGTCCAGGGTCTGCCGGCCCCCGACACGGGATCCCTGGAGGGAGACCTGCGTCTGCTGTACGAGCTGACGTCACGCGCCCTGCGGCACCCGGTGGCCGGGCAGATCATCCCGGATCTCCAGGCGGAGGCGGCCCGCAACCCCGAGATCGCGGAGGCCATGCAGAAGGCGCTGCGGGAGGGGCAGCAGAGCGTGGCGAGCGGCATCGTCGCGGCGGCCGCCGTCCGCGGCGAGATCGGTGAGGGCATCGACCAGGACCTCGCCCTCGACCTGATCTCGGGACCGCTGTACTGGCGAGCGGTGGTGGTACGGGGCCCGAAGCTGCCGAAGGGATACCTGGCGGGTCTGGCCCGGGCCACCGCGGGGGCGCTGAAGGCGTTGTGAGGCGGGCGCCCGCCCGAGCCCGTGGTGTCGGCCGGTGTGTCCGCGGCAGGTGACTGATCCGGGCTGCGGTGGTCCACCGGGCCTGCCGGGGCATCGGGCGCCGGCAGCCCAGGGCGAACGCCGTCCGAGGCGGTACTAGCTCGTGCGCGTGCTTCGGAGAGCCAGGCTCCGGGCCAGCTCCACCAGTTGGGGCGACCTCAGCACGCGGTCGCCGAACCCCGGCAGCGGGACGTGCAACAGCTCCGCCCAGCGCTCCGGGATCGCGGCCGGGCCGTACACCGCTCCGGCCAGCCCGCCGGTCACCGCCGCGACCGTGTCCGTGTCGCCGCCGAGGTCCACGGCGGCACGTAGGGCGTCCTCGTACGACGTGGTGGTCCGCAGTGCCCAGACGGCGGAGCCGAGACATGGCCAGACCGCCCCGTTGAACTCCGTCGCCAGGTCCGGATGCCAGCCGGGGGCCAGGACGGTCGCGTAGCGGTCGCGGTGGTCGGGGTGGACGGCCGCGAGGGTGCCGGGGAGCGCGGCAAGGGGGTCCTCGCCGGTGAGTGCCACGCGGATCAGCTCGTGGAAGATCGCCGTGCCCTCCCAGGCCGCGCGGTCCCCGTGGGTGAGGGCGGCGATCCGGCGGGCGGCGCCCATGGTGGGCTCCCGGCCCTGGGGCGCGAAGTAGACCGCCGAGGTGGCCGCGCGCATCAACGCGCCGTTGCCCGCGGCCCGTTGGTTCACCTGGAAGTGCAGCGCCGCCGCGAGGTCCCAGGGGTCGCCGCTGGAGAGGACGGCCTCGGTCTGCAGGCGATGTCCTTGGGGCCGGCCGCCGCCCAGCGCCGGAACCGGTCGAAGACGTCCCGGAGTTCGAGGCCGCCGCGCTCCAGCAGTGACTCCCCGAGGAGCGCCGCCATCCGTGTGTCGTCGGTCGCCTCGCCCGGATCCCAGCCGCCGCCCCCGCACATCTCGCCGCCGTGGCCCCGCCGGGGGAAGCGGGCCGAGAACGCGCCCTCCGGCCCGAACTCGAAGGGCGCGCCCAGCGCGTCGCCGACGGCGGAGCCGAGGACGGTGGCGATCGCGCGCTCGATGGGGGTCGGGTGCCTCATCCGTTCATCTCCGGAGCGCAGCCCCGCAGGATGTACGCGATCAGCTCGTCCAGGTCCTGTGCGCACACTTCCGGCGGCAGGGAGTCGCTCGCCGCGAGGGACGCGTAGCCGTGCAGGGTGGAGAAGACCCCGACACCCACGCGCTCCGGGGGGCCCTCGCGCACCTCTCCGCGACGCTGTGCGTCGGTGATCAGGCCCACCATCTCCTCGGTCCACCGCTGGGCCGCGGCGCTCAGCTCCTCGGACGCCTCGGGGGTGTGCTTGATCGAGTACATGAGGTCGAGCAGCTCCGCGTTGGCGGTGGCGAAGTCCACGTACGCACGTGCCCCCGCCCTCAGTCTTTCGGCGAACGACTCGCCCGTCTCCTTCAGTGCCGTCGTCATCGCCTCCGCGAGCCGGCCGAAGCCGGCCAGCGCGAGCGCGTCCAGCAGTGCCTGCTTGTCCTTGAAGTGGCGGCTCGGCGCCGCGTGGCTCACGCCCAGGTCGCGCGCGAGTTCGCGGAGGGACAGCGCGGCCGGTCCCTTTTCGCGGAGCGTCTCCTCGGCGCGGGTCAGCAGCGCGGCGCGGAGGTCTCCGTGGTGGTAACGGCGTCGAGTGTGCATACAGGTCAGTGTAGCCACGATGTGGTCGACGCCTACTTTGTTGACGGCGACATCATTGTTGTCATTGACAGCATTGTTGTCGGCGCCTACTTTGGCTCTATGCCCACGACACAGAGCACCCGGACCACGAAGACCACGAAGACCACGAAGACCACGAAGACCACGAAGCAGACCAAGTGGAACGCAGGTGACATCGCCGACCAGACCGGCCGCACGGTCGTCGTCACCGGCGCCAACAGCGGCATAGGCCTCGCCACCGTCGACGTCCTCGCCCGGGCCGGCGCACGCGTGGTGCTCGCCGTACGCGATCCGAAGCGCGGCGAGGCGGCCGCCGCCACCCTGCGTGGTGCGAAGGGACACCTCGAGGTGCGCCGTCTCGATCTCGGCGACCTGGCGTCCCTGCGTGAGTTCGCCGACGGGTGGCGGGGTGACATCGACGTGCTCGTCAACAACGCCGGTGTAATGAACGTCCCGGAGGGCACCACCAAGGACGGCTTCGAAACCCAGTTCGGCACCAACCACCTGGGCCACTTCGCCCTGACGAACCTGCTGTTGCCGTATGTCAGGGACCGCGTGGTCACCGTGTCCTCGGGCATGCACCGCTATCCCGGCGCGCGCATCCACTTCGAGAACCTGAACCTGACCGGCGAATACGCCCCCATGGCGGCGTACGCCCAGTCCAAGCTGGCCAACCTGCTGTTCACCCTGGAGCTTCAGCGCCGCCTGACCGAGGCCGGCTCACGCGTACGGGCCCTGGCCGCGCACCCGGGCTGGGCCTCCACCAACCTCCAGGGCCACGACGCCAACGCCCTGCGCCGGGTCGCGATGCAGGTCGGCAACCGCCTGTTCGCCCAGGACGACAAGGCGGGTGCGCTGCCGACCCTGTACGCCGCGACCCAGGACCTGCCCGGCGTGAGCTACATCGGCCCCGACGGCATGAGCGAGATGCGCGGCGCCCCGACCTTGGTCGGCCGCTCGCACGCGGCCAGCGACCCGGCGACGGCCCGGCGCCTGTGGACGGTCTCCGAGGAGCTGACGGGCGTCACCTTTCCGGAACTCCCGGAGCTCTCGCCGGGCGTGAAAGCCTGACCGTCCTACCGCCGCGCCGCCCCCGGATGCCTGCGCACCCATCCCTCCCAGGCGGAGGTGATCATGTCCTCCACGTCGCGTTTCGCCGTCCAGCCCAGCCGCTCGGCGATACGGTCGGCCGAGGCGACGACGCGGGCGGGGTCGCCGGGGCGGCGAGGCGTGACGGCCGGCGCGATGTCGTAACCCGTGACGGCGTTGATGCGGTCGATCATCTCGCGCACCGACACGCCTTCCCCGCGCCCGATGTTGAGGGTCAGGTCCGTGCCGGGGGCGGCCCCGAGCGCGCGGGCCGCCGCCACGTGGGCCTCCGCGAGGTCGACCACGTGGATGTAGTCGCGCACGCAGGTGCCGTCGGGGGTCGGATAGTCGTCGCCGAAGATGCGCGGAGCCGCCTGCTGTGTCAGCCTCTCGAAGACCATGGGGACGAGGTTGAAGACGCCGACGTCGGCCAGCTCCGGGGCCGCCGCCCCCGCCACGTTGAAGTAGCGCAGGGAGGCCGTCGCGAGGCCCGTGGCGCGGTTCGTCGCCCGGACCAGCCACTCACCGGCCAGCTTGGTCTCGCCGTACGGCGACATCGGGACGCACGGCGTCTCCTCCGTCACCAGATCGACGTCCGGCATGCCGTACACCGCGGCGGAGGAGGAGAACACGAAAGAGGGAACCCCGGACGTCGTCACCGCGTCCAGCAGGACCCGCAGGCCCTCCACGTTCTCCCGGTAGTAGTGCAGCGGCAGCTCGACCGACTCACCCACCTGTTTCTTCGCAGCCAGATGCACGACCCCGCTCACCGCGTGCTCCGCCAGCGTGCGGCGCAGCAGCTCGCCGTCCAGCGTGGACCCCACCACCAGCGGCACCCCGGCGGGCACGCGCTCGGCGATGCCCGTGGACAGGTCGTCGTACACCACGGCGCGCTCGCCCGCCTCGGTCATCGCGCGGACGACATGCGCCCCGATGTAGCCGGCGCCGCCGGTGATCAGCCAAGTCATGTACGGCCGTCTCCTCGTCAGTTGGCCCAGTGTCCGTCTGTGGTCATGCCCAGTGAAGCAGCCGTCGGAGCCTGCGGCCCACGACCGCCGTCACTCCGCGTACGCCGGATGCCACGCGCAGGGCCAGCGCCCCGGAGTGCGTCGCGTACGGCTGCGTCAGCAGCACCCCGTGCCGCACGCTCGGCACCACGCACCGGCCCAGCAGGCCGGGGCCCTCCAGAGCGTGGGCCGTGGTCTCCCGGCTCGTGCCGTCGTCGAAGCGCAGCGTCAGTTTCAGGTCCCAGGTCCCGGCGGCGAGCGCCACGAGGTCCACGGGCGTCTCGGCCGTCCAGCCGCCGAGGTCCGCGTCCGGCCGGAGCGCGGCCGTGGCGGCGAGTCCCACCCGGGTCTCGTCCTCCCGCTGCACGAACGCCACGTCCACCCGGTGCGGGCGCGCGTTCTGCACCCGCCCGTACAGCTCGTGCAGGCGCAGCCGCAGCCGGGTGCCCCGCGCGCGTGGACGCAGTTCCGCGTCGACGGCGACCGGGAGGTGCCCCATGGGGCGGTGCAGCAGGTGCTCCAGCCGGACCTGCGGCAGATCCGCCGACCAGACTGGAGCACCGCCCTCGGTGGTCGCGTAGGGCGGGGTCAGCCGCGCCGGGTGGGCCGCCAGCTCCTTGAGCCGGCGCAGATCGCGGGGTTGGTCGGAGGCGAGCACCACCTGCGCCACGACCCGTCCCGGCACGGACGCCTGCGCGAGGTCGGCGGCGTCGAAGTCCGACAGGTACGCGCGCGTGAGTTTCCACCACTCGTCCCGGTACCCGGGGTCGCGCAACGGCAGTTCCCGCGCGTACATGCGCAGCCCGCGGTCCAGGAAAGTGGCACGCGCCGCGCGCGCGAGCCGCTTCTCACCGGCGCCCAGCAGGATCTCGTACGCCTGCCGGTTGGCCTCCATGCGCGCCTTCCAGTTGTCGATGTCGGCGCGGTCGAGGGAGATCGACAGCCGTTGCGCCGAGCGGCGCACATGCCAGACGTACACGGTGTCCGGCACCAGGGCGATGCTCGGTCCGGCGGCCAGTACGCGCGCGGTGAACACGAAGTCCTCGTAGGGGAAGCGGCCCTCGGGGAAGCGGATGCCGTGCTCGCGCAGGAAGTCGGTGCGGTACAGCTTGTTGACGCACAGCGTGTCGTCCACCAGCCGGGGGCGCCGGGAGGGGCGGGAGACCAGCGCGGGCGTCTCGTACAGCTCCGGCTGCCAGGGGACCTCGCGGCCCGACGGCAGCTCACGGCGCACGCACAGGCCCGCGGCGAGCGGGGTCTCGTGGGCGACGGCGGCCATGAGCAGCGCGTCCACCGCGCCGGGCGGCAGAATGTCGTCGCTGTCCAAAAACATCAGATACGGGGCGGTCGCCGCGTCGATCCCGTCGTTGCGCGGGGTGCCGCAGCCGCCGCTGTTGGTGCTTCTGCGCACCACTTTCACCCGCGGGTCCTCGGCCGCGAGGGCGTCCAGCAACGCGGGGCTGCCGTCCGTGGAGCAGTCGTCGACCGCGATCACCTCGCGGACGATCCCGCCTTGGGCCAGGGCCGAACGCACCGCGTCCGTCACATGAGTGGCGTCGTCGTAACCGATGACGACGACGCTGACCTGTGCATCGTGAGGGTGCATCGAATCCACGAGCCGCAGCCTAGGGATACCTGGTAATTATCTGTTAAGAGCCGATTAACCGCCTGTGCGGAAGAGGGCAGGAACGCGGCCGGGGTTCCCCGGCGGGATGTCCGCTTCCAGCGGTTCCGGGGCGGGGCGCCGGCCCGAGCGCCACAGGCGGACGAAGGACAGCACCGCCGCGGACGCCAGCAGCCCGTTGCGTACGACCATGAGCAGACATCCCACCCAGGTGCTGTCGATGACGTCCCCGTAGAGGGCCGGGTACTCCACCGTGCTCACCGCGCTCGCCGCCAGGACCAGCGGGGCCACCGCGCGCTGCGTGGTGTGGCGTGAGGTCAGGCAGACCGCGGTCAGCCCGATCAGCCACACCATGTACTGGGGGCTGATCACCCGGCTTGTCACCGTGAACAGCAGGACGGCCGTGAGCGCCGCGTCGTAGGGGGTCGCGGGCGTCCAGTGGCGGGCCCGTACCCGCCACAGCAGCAGCAGCGCGAAGGCGACCGCGGTCAGGGCGAGCGAGCAGACGGCGACGGCGTGCACATGCGGGCCGACGAACTCGACGGCTCCGTACTGGTAGCGGGTGCGCCCCGGCCAGCCGGCCCGGCGCGCCAGCATGAGCGCCGTACCGCCCAGTGACTCGATCTGCACGCCCCGGCCACCCTGTTGGCGCAGGAAGTCGAACGGGTTGCGGAACAGGGCCGCGAGCAGGGCGAGCAGCGTGACCGCGGTGACCGCGGCCGCCGTCCACGCCTCGCGGGTGCCGCGGCCGCGCGGGGTGCCGAGGAGCGCCAGCGCCGGCCACACCTTCACCAGGGCGCCGAGTGCCGCGAACGCGCCACCCGCGCGCGTGGAACGCGACAACGTCAGCAGCGAGACGACCGCGAAGGCGGTGACCTGGATGTCGTACCGGGCGAGCGGAACGTGCAGCAGCAGCGGCAGGGCCGCCGTCCACAGGGCCGCGCCGCGCAGCGAGCGGCCCGGGCTGGTGCCCGCGCGGGCGAGAACGAGGGTGATCACGGCGTCGGTGAGCAGGGTGAGGACGACGAATGCCTGAAAGTAGGTCAAACCAGGCAGCAGTGCGGGGGACAACAGGACCGCGCCCGCTCCCGGCGGGTACTGCCACAGCCGGTCGCCCGACGGGAACGCGCCGTGCGAGAGGATCCCGTACCAGTGGAAGTACAGCATCCGCACCTCGCGTGCGACCCCTCCCCGGCCGAGCAGGGGGTACTGGTCGTGGGCCAGCAGCCACAGCATCAGCGCCCGGGTGGTGAGCCAGCCGGTGGCGAGCAGAAGCAACCGATGTGTCGTCCGGCCCCTCTTCCGGAATGGTGGCGGCGATGCCGGCACGGGCGGGGGTGCGGGGGGTTCCTTGGCACTCTTCAAAGCACTCATCAAGCCCGGATGGTAAGCCGCTTCGATGACCCGAGTGTGCAGATATATCGTCCATCCGCGGTAAACGTTAGTTAATAGTACTAAGTCAGCACATGTTGAATGCCCTCATGACTGGCTCACCGTTGAGGCGTACGGAGCGCGTGGCTGTCCTCGTGCCCGTGGCCGTCATGTTCGTCCTCGGGCTGTGGGGACTGGACCGCGACGGCATGTGGCGCGACGAGGCGGCCACCTTCCAGGTCGCGCGCCGTTCGCTGCCGCAGATCTGGCGGCTGCTGCACCATGTGGACGCGGTGCACGGCCTGTACTACCTGCTGATGCACGGGGTCCTCGCCGTCCGTCCCGGTGAGGTGCTGCTGCGGCTTCCCTCGGTCTGCGGGGCGGCCGCCGCGGCCGGACTGGTCGCCGCGCTGGGCACACGGCTGTGCCGTCCGCGCGTGGGGCTGTGGGCGGGACTGCTGTACGCGGTCACGCCGATGGTCGGGCACTACGCGCAGGAGGGGCGCAGCTACGCGCTGGTCGCGGCCGGCGTCACGGGCGCGACGCTGCTGCTGGTGCGGGCGATCGAGGGCGGGAGGTGGTGGCCCTACGGCGTCGTCCTCGCCGTCACCTGTGTGCTGCACGAGTTCGCGGTGCTGGTGCTGCTCGCCCACGCCTGCACGCTGGCACTCGCCCGGGTGCCGGGCAGGGTGTGGCGGGGGTGGGCCTGCGCGGCCGGGGCCGTGGCCGTGGTGCTGCTGCCGCTGGCGCTGGTGTCGCGGGGGCAGGCGGAGCAGGTGGCATGGCTGATGCCGCCGGACGGGCGGAGCGTGTGGCGGCTGCTGCGGGGCTTCGCGGGCCCATCGTGGGCGGTGCTGGGGCCGTACCTGGTGCTGATGGCGCCGGCGGTGCGCAAGTCCGGGGCGCGGCAAGGGGTTTCGCCGGCCGGGGTGGCGTTGCCGCTGCTGCTGGTCCCGCCGGCGGTGCTGATGGCGGCGTCCCAGGTCAGCCCGCTCTACGACGACCGGTATGTGCTGTACTCACTGGCCGGGGCGCCCCTGCTGGCCGCGGCCGGTGCCGAGCGGGTGGCCGGGATGTTCTCCCGGCCGGCCGGGAGGACCGCAGCCCCTGTGCGGAGCGGCGCCCCGCACGGCGAATACCCGGCCGCGCGGGTCCCCCTGCCGTCCACGCCGCGCGGACCGGTGCCGGACGGTGCGGGAGTGGCGGCACGGGAGCGGCCACGGATCTCCGTCCCCGGCATCCGCCTGGTCCCGCGGCGGTCCTCCCGGGGGCGCCGGCACGTCGGGGCCCTGGTCGGGGTGTTACTCGTCTGCGGGGTGCTGGTCGCGCAGTTACCCCTGCTCAGGGCCGACCGCAGGGCCGGCAACCGGCCCGACGACCTCGCCGCCGTCTCGGCCGCGGTGGGCCGCACCGTACGGCCCGGAGACCCCGTGCTGTTCCTTCCCTCGCTGGAACGGCGGTCGGCCCTGACCTATCCCGCGGGGTTCCGGGGGGTCCGGGACGTGGCGCTGGACGTGCCCGCGGCCGAAGGCGGGACGCTGTACGGGCAGGAGGTCGGTCCCCGTGAGCTGCGGCGGCGGCTCGGCGGGCTGAAGTACCTCTGGGTGGTCGCCCAGGGCTATGCGCTGCGGCCCTCCTGGACCCCCTGGAACGCCACCGACCGCGCCAAACTCGCGGCCGTGAACGAGGGGTTCGTCACCCGCGCGGAGTACGTGCACCGCGGTGTCACCCTTCGACTCTACGTGCGCCGCGAGGGGGCTCGCGGCGGCGGGCGAACCGCCGCGGACCGCACCCGACCGCGTCCCGCAGGCGGTCCAAGTCCCGCGGGCGGTCCTGGTCCTGCGGGCGGTCCAAGGTCCTACAGGCAGTCCGGAGTCTCGTCCAGCGCAGCCGCGTCCAGCGCCCGGGTCAGCCGGTCGAGGCGGGCTCGCAGATCCGTGATCTCCGCCAGGTCGAAGCCCGTGGCCGCGGAGATCCGGCGGGGCACCAGCAGCGCCCGCTCCTTCAGCGCTGCGCCCTCGTCCGTGAGGTGGACGTGCACGGACCGCTCGTCCCGCGTGCTGCGCTCGCGCCGCACCAGCCCCGCGGCCTCCAGCCGCTTCAGAAGCGGCGACAGCGTCCCGGAGTCCAGCCGCAGGTGCTCACCGAGCTTCTTCACCGGCAGCTCTCCCCGCTCCCACAGCACCAGCATCACCAGGTACTGGGGGTAGGTGAGGTCCAGCTCCTTGAGCACGACGCGGTAGACGCCGTTGAAGGCGCGGGAGGCGGCGTGCAGCGAGAAGCAGATCTGGTGCTCGAGGCGCAGGTACTCCTCGGCCGCGGGGGCGGCAGCGGCCGCCGTGCTGGGGGTCGGCGTGGTCGTCATGGCTCCAGGGTAGCTCCGGCGGCCCACTTAGTTGTACACAACTGAATTGTGTGCTCTAATCACCTCTGTGAGGCGGTCCGGACGGAAGGAAGGCCGGCCGCCGGAAGAGACTTTCGAGAGGGATGGTTTTCCATGGACGCGCTCTACACCGCCGTCGCCACCGCCACCCACGGCCGCGACGGGCGCGCCGTCAGCTCCGACGGCAAGCTCGACCTTCAGCTGGCCATCCCGGCGGAGATGGGCGGCAGCGGCCAGGGCACCAACCCCGAGCAGCTGTTCGCCGCCGGGTACGCCGCCTGCTTCGCCAGCGCCCTCGGTCTCGTCGGCCGTCAGGCCAAGGTCGACGTCAGCGACGCCGCGGTGACCGGCGAGGTGAGCATCGGCAAGCAGGGCGAGGGCTTCGGCCTCGCGGTCACGCTGCACATCGAGCTGCCGGACTCGGTGGACCAGGAGACCGGCCGCAAGCTGGTCGAGCAGGCCCACCAGGTCTGCCCCTACTCCAACGCGACCCGCGGCAACATCCCGGTCGAGCTGGTCGTCGAGTAACCACCGACCCGCGCCCGGCGCCGGTGAGAACCCCTCCCGGCGCCGGGCGCGTTCTCATGCCGTGGTCAGCGCACCCACGTCGCCCGCCGCCGGGGCCGGGATGGACACCGGGACGTCCGGCTCGCGCAGCATCAGCGTCCGCACCACCCGCCGGGCCGCCTGCCCGTCGTCGAACTCGCAGAACCGCGCCCGGAAGCGGGCCCGCAGCCGTGCCGACTCCGCGTCCCGCCAGCACCCCGAGGCGAACAGCCACGCCAGGTCCCGGTACGAGCGCGAGACATGACCCGGCGCCTGTGCCGTGATGTCGAAGTACGCGCCCCGTGCGGCCGTGAACGCGCCCCAGTCGTCGGCGTGCACGACGATCGGCCGGTCCAGGTTGGCGTAGTCGAACATCAGGCCCGAGTAGTCCGTGACCAGGACGTCCGAGGCGAGCATCACCTCCTCGACATGCACCTCGTCGGTGGCGTCGACCAGCACGCCGCGCCGGTGCAGCTCGGCCAGGCCCAGGCCGCGGGCCGGACCCTCCGCGAGCGAGGGGTGCAGACGGACCACCAGGGTGCGGCCCGTCCCCAGGTCCTCGGCGAACCGGGCCAGGTCGAAGCGGTCGGCGTGGCCGCCCCGGACGTGGTCCCGGCGGGTCGGCGCGTACAGCACGACCGTGTGGTCCTCGGGGATGCCGTGCCGGGACCGGAAGGCGGCCCCGTCGCCGGGCCGAGCGCCCACCAGGACGTCGTTGCGGGGGCTGCCGGTGCGGACCGAGGAGAAGTGGCAGGGGTAGGCGCGGTCCCAGACCAGCTCCGAGTGGCGGTTGGCGACCAGGCTGTAGTCCCAGCGGTCGGCGCGGCGCAGCATCTGCGGCACGTCCGCCCCGTAGCGGGCGCCCGGCTTGCCCAGCAGATCGGCCCCCATGTACTTCAGCGGGGTGCCCTGATGGGTGTGGATGTGGACGGTGCCGGGGCGCTTCACAAGGGGGCCGGGCCAGTTGACGTTGTTGACGAAGTACGTGGCCCGCGCGGTGATCCGGTGGTAGGCCAGAGAGTCCGGCAGCACGTACTCGATGTCCGGCGGAAGGTGCTCCGCCTGGTCCTGGCGCACGACCCACACGCCCCGGATGTGCGGGGCGAGCTCACCTGCCGCGCGGTGGATGGCGGCCGGGTCGCCGAGGACGCCCCGGTGCGAGAACGCCGAGTAGACGGCCAGGTTCGGGTCCAGGGGCCGCAGCGCGTGCGCCCGGGACCAGCCGCTCTTGACGCAGCCGGCCACCACCCCGCGGACCTGCTCTTTTCGCCGGCCGAGCGCGCCGCCGAGCGCGGCGGCCCGCTGCCGGGCCCGGTAGCGGGCGTAGCCGCCCTGAAGAACGCGCAGTTCGGCCGGGACCGGCTCCTGAGTGCGGTGCCGGCGGAACAGCTCGGCGGTGCGGCGGAAGAACTCGCCCTTGTCGGAGGCGGGCAGCCGGTCCGGTTTGGCGAGGATGTCCAGACAGTGCTCGCCCATCTTGCGGTGCAGACAGGGGCGCCAGCGGTCCAGTTCCGGGTGGGCGTCGACGTACGCGAAGACCCGCTCGTACTGGTCGTGGATGTCGAAGTGCTTGCGGCTGGTGGTGGACAGGATGTTGCCCTGGCGGCGCTGCCGGTAGTTGAGGCAGATCCGGTCGAGGGCCGCGATCCGCCGGGCGCTCAGCAGAGTGGGGAACGTCCAGGGCGTGTCCTCGTAGTAGCCCGGCGGGAAGCTGAGGTCGTGCGCGGTGACGTAGTCCCGGCGGT
Source organism: Streptomyces sp. NPDC046931 (assembly GCF_040644655.1). NCBI lineage: Bacteria > Bacillati > Actinomycetota > Actinomycetes > Kitasatosporales > Streptomycetaceae > Streptomyces > Streptomyces sp. NPDC046931. The sequence goes on along the minus strand of NZ_JBEYWX010000013.1, from coordinate 164,800 downwards.
AGACCTTGTTCCACACCACCATCAGCAGGTCGAGGATCTCGGGCTTGTCCGCCGCCGTGAAGGTCCCCGCGCCCGCCTCGGCGAGCACCCGGGCCAGGACGTTGCGACGGGTGCCGCCCCACCAATAGGTGCGGGCGTAGTCGAAGACGAGGACGTCGGGGTCGCGGGTCTCCTCCAGCCGGTCGGCGATCGCGCGCAGCGCCCCCGGGGTGAGCGTGTCGTCGCTGTCGAGGAAGAACAGATAGTCCCCGGTGGCGTACGGCATCCCGGCGTTGCGGGCCCGGCCGAGACCGACGTTCTCGGGCAGGTGCAGCACCCGTACGCGCGGATCGCGCGCGGCGTACTCGTCGAGGATCGCTCCGCAGCCGTCGGGCGAGCGGTCGTCGACGGCGATCACCTCGAAGTCGGCGTAGGACTGCCCGAGCACCGAGTCCAGGCACTCGCCGAGGAAGCCCTGCACCTTGAAGACGGGGACGATGACACTGAAGCGGGGCACGAAGGTCAGCTCCTCACCAGGCAGTGGGCCGGGGCCGGGACACGCTCGGCGAGCGGGATCACGGGCGGGATCGACTCGGGCGGCTGCCCCAGCAGCACCCGGCGCACCACGCGCTCGGCGGCGAGCCCGTCGTCGAACTCGCAGAAGCGCTGCCGGAAGGCGGCCCGCAGGGCGGCGGCGGAGGGGTCCGCGTACGCGCCGTCGCGGAAGACCGCCGTGAGCTCCTCGGGCGTACGCGCCACCCGGCCCGGCGGCGTCTCCATCAGGTCGAAGTAGACGCCCCGGACCTCCCGGTAGACGTCCCAGTCGTCCGCGTACACGACGATGGGCCGGTCCAGGTTGGCGTAGTCGAACATGATCGACGAGTAGTCCGTGATCAGCGCGTCGGCGGCCAGGCACACCTCTTCGGAGGAGCGGTGGCCGGTGACGTCGATGATCCGGCCGTCGCCGCGCGCCGGGCCCCGGTCGTAGAAGTAGTGGGCGCGCAGCAGCACCACGTACCCGTCGCCGATCGCCTCGCAGAACGCCTCCAGGTCCAGGCGCGCGTCGAAGCCGGTGTCGTGGTCGCGGTGCGTGGGCGCGTACAGCAGGGCCGTCCTGCCCTCGGGGACGCCCAGCTCACGGCGGATCCGGGCCACGTCGTCCGCGGTCGCCGTGTAGTACACGTCGTTGCGCGGATAGCCGTACTCGAGGGTCTCGTACGACCCCGGGAACGCTCGCTCCCACATCCGGGTCGAGTGCCGGTTGGAGGAAAGGTTGTAGTCCCAGCGGTCCACCCGGGTGAGCAGCTTGGTGAAGCTCCCGGAGGCGGCCGCGACCACGGGATACGTCGACTGGTCGACGCCCATCTTCTTCAGCGGGGTGCCGTGCTGGGTCTGGAGGTGCACGCTGCCCGGGCGCTTGACGACACCGTCCGCGAAGTTGGCGTTGTTGATCAGATACTTGGCGCGGGCGAGCACCTCCCAGGCGGCGCGGCTGCCGATCACCGCGTACTCCACGTCCTTCGGCACGCCGGCCACCGCGTCCGGCTCCACGAGGAACACCGAGCGGATGTGCGGGGCCAGTTCGCGGGCCTTGGCGTGGATCGCGGCCGGGTTGCAGGCGTAGCCCCGGCCCCAGTACGCGCAGTACACGGCGAGTTCACCGTCGAGCGGGCGGTGCAGGTGCAGCGCGTACCGGGCGCGGGTGCGCAGCCCCCGGGGCCGGGGCGTTCGCCGCGCCGCCTGCGCCGCGCCCTGGTTGACGGCCCGCAGCGCACGGAAAGCGTCATAGGCACCGGACGCGAGCAGCCGGTGCTGTACCCCGACACTGCCCGCCGGCGGCCGGAACCCGGCCGGGCGGTGACGGCGGTACAGGCGGCCCGCCCGCCGGAAGAACGCACGCCGCAGATGCGCGGGCAGCCGCTCCGGATGCGCGGCGGTCCGCAGGACGGCGGAGAAGAGCTGCTCGAACAGAGGGCCCAACCGGTCGCCGGGCAGGGCGATGTCGGCGGCCCGGGTGAGGACCAGCTCGACCTGGTCGAGGAGGTCGAGCTGATGGGCTCCGGGGCTGTGCAGCCGGCTGCCCTGCCGGCGCACCAGATGCCGTACGCAGACCGACCGCAGAACCGCCATGCGCTCCGCGGCGAGCGTGACCAGACCGCCCCAGCCGATGTCGGTGAAGTGGCTCGCCGGGAACGTGAGCCGGTGCCCGGTGACGAACGCGCGACGGTAGGCGGCACTCCACGCGGGCACGGACACCCCGGTCAGCGCCGGCGCCCGGCCGGGCGCGAACGCCCCGTCGGGCGCCGGGCCCAGCGGGGGCGTGGACGTCTCGGCGTCCCACCAGTGGACCCGCTCGTGGTCGAAGAAGAGGACGTCCACGTCACCGGTCCCCGTCAGGCGCGCGTCGATCGCGGCGAGCGCACCGGGTGTGAGGACGTCGTCGCCGTCGAGGAACAGCAGATACGTCCCGGTCGCCGCCGCCATCCCCGTCGTACGGGCCACGCCCAGGCCGCCGGAGGGCGGCGAGGTCAGCGCGACGACTTGGGGGTGCCGTTCGGCGTACGCGGCGGCGACCGAGCCCGCGGCGGAGTCCGGGGCGTCGCAGACCGGAATCAGCTCGAAGTCGCCGAAGGACTGGCTGAGAACGGAGTCGAGCGCCTGGGACAGGCGGCCGGCTACCCCGAAGGCGGGGACGATGATGCTGAAGCGGGGCATTCTGGTCTTTCTCTCGGGCCCCGGTTCCTGTGCCGGGGCCTGTGCGTCGTGGGCGTGCGGGTATGTCAGCGCCCGGGCCGTCCGGCGGGGCGGCAGGTGAACGGCCTGGTGGGGGAGGGTCTGCGCGGCATGGGGATCTCCGGGTGGTTCAAAGGGTCACAGGCGCTCGGCGACCGGGACGGGACCTCCGGGTGCCGGGACGACGGCAAGCGGTACGGCGGGCAGGCCCGCGGCGGCGGACGGGACGGGGTGGCGGCCCGCCAAGGGGACCACCGACGGCAGTACGGCGCTCTCCCCGAGCACGATCCGGCGCACGATCCGCTCGGCGGCGCGCCCGTCGTCGTAGGGGCAGAAACGCTCGCGGAACGCGGCCCGCAGCCGCGTCGAACGCGAGCCGTACCAGTGGCCCGTCGCGAAGATGTCGATCAGTTCGTCCTCGCTGTGCGCGACCGCGCCCGGTGGGAAGGCCCGCACGTCGAAGCAGGTGCCGCGGGCCGCCTCGTACGCCTCCCAGTCGTCCGCGTACACCACGATCGGCCGGTCCAGGTTGGCGTAGTCGACCATCAGCGAGGAGAAGTCGGTGACCAGCGCGTCCGAGGCCAGGCACACCGACTCCACGCTCGGATGGTCGCTGACGTCGATCAGCCGGCCGCCGGTCGCCCGTGTCAGCGGCTCGCCGTACGAGGGGTGTGCCCGGGTCAGCAGCACGAAGCGGGGGCCGAGCCTGCTCAGGACACGCTCGAAGTCGAGGCCGGGGCGCGGGCCGCGGCGGTAGTCGCGGCAGGTCGGCGCGTACAGGATCGCCACCGAGTCCGCGGGGATGCCGAACGTCTCGCGCAGCCGGGTCACGTCCGCCGAGGTCGCCCGCGCGAAGATGTCGTTGCGCGGAAGGCCGTACTCCAGGGTCGTGAACCGGGACGGGAACACGCGCTCCCACACCAGGGTCGAGTGGCGGTTGCCGGACACGACGTAGTCCCAGGTGTCGGCGGAGCGGAGCATCCGCGTGAAGTCGGTGTCGCGGGCGGCGGCCGGACGGTCCCGGAGATCCAGGCCCATGCGCTTGAGCGGGGTGCCCTGCCGGGTCTGGACCAGGATCTGTCCGGGACGCTTGACCAGCCGCGGGCCGAAGTCGGCGTTGTGCACGAGGTACCGGGAGCGGGCCAGCGCCGTCCAGTACGCGGCCGAGTCCGGCCGCAGCCGGCGGGTGGCCGCCGGGATGGTGTGGTGGTGCTCGGGGCGGGCGATCCACGCGGTGCGGATCTGGGGGAACAGCCTGCGGAACGCGGACTCCAGGGCGGCCGGGTTGCAGCCGTACCCGTTTGAAGCGTCACTGGCGAAGACGGCCCGGTCGGCGCGCAGCGGGAGGCACCGCTGGAGGCGGTAGTGCACCCGCAGCGCGGCGCGGGCCGACCGGCGTCCCACGCGGGTGGTCAGGCGCCGGACGGCGCGCGCGAGCCGGGAGGTCAGGGACAGCAGCCGGAAGGTGCGGTGCGCGCCGAAGCGGACCAGCAGATGGCGCGGGCGCAGGGGGGTGCCCGGGACACGGTGGCGACGGTGGTGGGCGCGGGCCCGCCGCAGGAACTCGGCGTGGCTGCCCCGGGGCAGCCGGCCGCGCCGGACGAACACCGTGGCCAGGTGGTCGACCATCCGGCGGAACAGCACGGGCCGCCAGTGCGCGAGCTCAGGATGCGCGTCCAGGTGCGCGAAGACCCGGTCGTACTGGTCGAAGACGTCGAAGTGGCTGCGGCTGGTCGAGCCGAGGATGCTGCCCTGCCGGCGCTGGCGGTAGTGGACGCAGACCCGGTCCAGGGTGGCGATGGTCTCCGCGGTCAGCAGCACCGGGAACGTCCACGGCGTGTCCTCGTAGTAGCCCGGCGGGAAGGTGAAACCCTCCCGCTCGACGAACTCCCGGCGGTACGCCTTGTTCCACACCACCATCAGCAGGGAGAGCAGGCCGGGCCGGTCGTCGAGGCGGAAGGGCGCCGGGCCTTGTTCGGTGAGCAGGCCGGAGAGCCGGTTGCGGACCGTCCTTCCCGTCCAGTACGTGCGGGCGTAGTCGAAGACGAGGACGTCCGGTTCGCAGGTCTTCTCCAGCCGGTCCGCGATGTCCTGCAGGGCGTCCGGTGTCAGGCTGTCGTCGCCGTCCAGGAAGAGCACGTAGTCGCCCCTCACCAGCTCGAGCCCCGCGTTGCGGGCCCGGCCGAGTCCCACGTTCTCCGGCAGGTGCAGCGGGCGGACGCGGGCGTCGCGGGCGGCGAACTCGTCGATGACGGCGCCGCAGGCGTCCGGGGAGCAGTCGTCGACGACGATCACCTCGAGATCGGGATACGACTGGTCCAGCACGGATGTCAGGCATTCCTCCAGGTACGCCTGAACCTTGTACGCGGGAACGATGACACTGAACCTGGGCAAGGGGAATCCATGGGTCGGCGCGGGCATACTGCCCGAAAACGGCCGAGGGACTGGTTTGGTTACGCCCGGATGCGACATGCGGGGCAACAGTGAAGGAAACCCCAGGTGAACGGCGTGGGGTGGGCCGCGGTCCGGCCCACCCTGTGAACTGCCGTCCGGGCGACGCTATTTGACGGCACCCGCCATGACCCCCGACACGAACTGGCGCTGGAACGCGAAGAACACGGCCAGCGGGATCACCATCGAGATGAACGCGCCGGGCGCCAGGACGTCGATGTTGTTGCCGAACTGGCGTACCTGTGTCTGGAGGGCCACCGTGATCGGCTGGGTGCCCGACTTGGTGAACACCAGCGCGACCAGCATGTCGTTCCACACCCACAGGAACTGGAAGATGCCGAGGCTCGCGATCGCCGGGCCGCCCAGCGGCAGCACGACCCGTGCGAACAGCCGCAGTTCGCCCGCGCCGTCGAGGCGGGCCGCCTCCAGCAGCTCCCGGGGGATCTCCGCGAAGAAGTTCCGCAGCAGGAACACCGCGAAGGGCAGGCCGAAACCGGTGTGGAAGAGGATCACCCCGAAGACCGTCCCGAACAGGCCGATCCTTCCGAACAGTTCCGCGATCGGGATCAGCGCCACCTGCACGGGCACGACCAGCAGACCGACCACGGCGAGGAACCACCAGTCGCGACCCGGGAACTCCATCCAGGCGAAGGCGTAGCCCGCCAGGGAGCCGATCACCACCACCAGGACGGTCGCCGGGACGGTGATCAGGACCGTGTTCACCAGGGAGTTGGTGATGTCGCCGTTCTCCAGCAGCTTCTGGTAGCTCTCCACGGTCAGCTGCGAGGGCTTGCCGAAGACCGTCCACCAGCCGGACGCGCTCATGTCCGACGGCGAGCGCAGCGAGGACAGCAGCAGGCCGATCGTCGGCACCAGCCAGAACAGGCCGACCACGATCAGGAACAGACGGAGCAGGCCGCCGCCGACGCCTTCCGCGAGCCGCGCGCCGAGGGAGCGCCTCGCCCGGACGACGGTGACGGGCGCCCGCTTCGGCAGAGTTCGGACCTGCGTGGTCATCGCCTGACCTCCCGCCGCAGCCGACGGATGTTGAACAGCATCACCGGGATCACCAGCAGCAGCAGGAACACCGCGATCGCGCTCGCGATGCCCGGCCGGTCCTCCGAGAAGCCCTTGCGGTACAGCTCCAGGGCCAGGACGTTCGCGTCGTCCTGGGACGAGCCCGGCGGAATGATGAAGACCAGGTCGAAGATCTTCAGCACATTGATCATCAGTGTGGCCGTGACCACCGCGAGCACCGGCGCGAGCAGCGGCACGGTGACCCGGCGGAACACCTGCCATTCGTTCGCGCCGTCCACTCGTGCCGCCTCCAGCAGTTCCCGGGGCATCCCCGCGAGCCCCGCAGCGATCAGCACCATCGCGAAGCCGGCCCACATCCACACATACGCGCCGATGATGGCCGGCGTGACCAGCGACGGCCCCAGCCAGTCCACGCCGTTGTAGGGCTCCTTGAAGTTGGCCGCCGGCAGCCGAAGCCGGGCGCCGTCGGCCCGGGCGGGCAGGGTGAACGTGCCGTCGGCGGCGGCCTTCGTCGAGGCCACCACCCTGCCGTCCTTGACCGCCTCGATCCTCATTCCCGCGTAGCCCAGCTCCGGCGGGTCCACCGCGCCGAGCCTGCCGACGCCCTTGCCGCGTGTGAAGTCCTGCCAGGTGGTTCCGGTGATCCTCCCCGGCTCGGGCCCGGCCTGCACGGCCTTCTTCGCGCCGCTCGGCAGCTGGTCGGGGGCCACCCCGACCAGGGGCAGGGCGACCGGGCGGCCGGTGCGGACGGCGGTCCGCGTGATGAAGCCGCCCGCCTGTGCCGTGAGGGGCGACTCACGGCCGGGGTGCGCCTTCGGGAACGCGGACGACTGCGCGAAGGTGTCGTGTACCCCGACCCACACCGCGTTCGCGACGCCCCTGTCCGGATCCTGGTCGTACACCAGCCTGAAGATGATCCCCGCGGCGAGCATCGAGATGGCCATCGGCATGAAGACGACCAGCTTGAACGCCGTGCCCCAGCGGACCCGTTCGGTGAGCACCGCGAAGACCAGCCCGAGCGCGGTGGACACCGTCGGCGCGAACACCACCCAGATGATGTTGTTCTTCAGGGCGGTGCGGATGCCGTCGTCCGTGAACAGCGCCTTGTAGTTGTCGAATCCGGCGAAGCCGTCGCCGGACGCGTCTGCGAAGCTGCGCACGACCGAGTACCCGATCGGGTAGACCACGAGCGCGCCGAGCAGCACCAGGGCGGGCAGCAGGAAGAGGGCCGCCACGGTCTTCCGGGTGCCGGTCACACTCTTGCGACTCTTCGGAGCGGCGGGGGCCGCGGAGGCCCCCGCCGCCGTGGCCGACGTCATCGCCGGTCAGCTCCCGCTCGCGTACGCCGCCGCCGCGTCCTTCTCCAGCTTCGCCTGCGTGCCCGCGATGTCCGCCGGGTTCTTCAGGAAGTCCTGGAGGTCCTTCCACTCGCCCTTGCCGGGCGTGCCGCCGAAGGCCTGCGGGGCCTGGTCGGACATGTCGAAGCGGAAGTCGTCGCCGGCCGCCATCAGCGCCTTGGCCATCTTCTGCTGCACCGCGTTCGGATACGCGGACAGCGGGACCGCCTTGTTCGGTGAGAGATAGCCGCCGAGCCTGGCCTGGATGGTCGCCGCGTCGGGCGAGGCCAGGAAGGTGACCAGCGCCTGCGCCGCCCGGGAGTCCTTCAGGACGACCGCCGCGTCACCGCCGGAGACCACGGGCGCCTGGCCTCCCACCGCCGGGAAAGGGAACACCTTGGCGTCCGCGCCCACCTCGGCCTTGGTCTCGCCGATGTTGACCTGCACGAAGTCGCCCTCGAACACCATCCCCGCCTTCGGTTGGGTGCCTCCGGTGAAGGTCTGGGTGACCGAGGCGGGGAACTCGGTCTGCAACGCGCCGTCGGGACCGCCCGCGATGTAGTCCTTCTTGCCCCAGATCCGCGCCAGCGTGGCCAGCGCGTCCTTCACGGACGGATCCGTCCACTTGATCTTGTGCTGGGCGAGCTGGTCGTACTTGTCCGGGCCCGCCTGGGAGAGATAGACGTTCTCGAACCAGTCCGTCAGGGTCCACCCGTCGGCGCCGCCGATGGAGAAGGGGGTGACCCCGGAGTCGGAGACGTCCTGGGCCACCTTCAGCAGCTCCTCCCAGTGCGCCGGCTCCTTGGTCGCCGCGTTCTGGAAGACCTTGGCGTTGTACCAGATCAGGGACTTGTTGGCGGCCTTGTAGTACGCGGCGTACTGGGCGCCGCCGACCTTGCCGATGTCCTGCCAGCCCTGGGAGTAGTTCTTGGCGATCTGCGCCCGGGCCTCGGCGCCGAGGGGCTTGGCCCACTTCTTCTGCACGGCCTGCTTGATGGCGCCGGGCTGCGGGAGCAGGGCGACGTCCGGCGGCTGGCCGCCCGCGATCTTCGAGCCGAGGAAGTTGATGATCGGGTCCTGGGCGGGCACGAAGGTGACCTTGGCGCCGGTGCGTTTCTCGAACTCGGCGAGCACCTTCTTGAAGTTGGCCTGCTCGCCGCCGGTCCAGACGGCGGCGACCTCCAGGGTCTGGCCGTTCAGCTTGGGGAGGGTGACGGTCGTCGCGGTTTCCGTGCCTTTGCTGCTCTTGTCACTGCTCTTCTTGTCGTCGTCGCTTCCGCCGCACGCGCTCAGCGAGAGCGCCAACGCTCCCGCGACGACGGCGGCTGCGGTCCTGGCGGCCCGGTGTGTCCGGATGGTGCTGCTCGTACTGCGCATCACTGCCCCGTTCTTCGTTCCTCGTCGAACGTCGAGCGCTGTCCCGTGCGCTCTGGTCTACGCGGAGTCGATCGGGGCGGCAAGAGCGCCTGCGCCGTCAACCGGGCGATCGTGACCGCCTCGTGACGTACCGTGAGTGTGCTCTTGCGGTCGCGGAACCTACAGCAGCGAGGGCACCTCCGTGGCCGACACCGAGCGGGCCGCCCGCTCCAGCGCGCTGGCGAGAAGAGCCAAGTCCGTGGGTCCGTTGCCCAGTTCGCGGACCGGGCGGCGCGCGGGCGGGTCGCCCATGCGGTGCCACTCCAGGGGGACGACCGTGGGGCGCAGCGTCGCCGTACGAGGGATGCGTCCGGTGATCCGGCCACCCTGGAAGGGCGTCACCCGGCCGTCCGCACCCGTCAGACGGCCACGCCCGGGCGCCGGTTCGTCCGGTCCCGGCGTCACCGCGTCCAGGGCGATCCGAAGGCAGGCCGTGCGGGCCGGCTCCCATCCGGCCGTCCGTCCGCCCGGGCCCGCGGCGGCGACGAGATGCACCCCGAGCCGCTCCCCGTCCCGGGCCACCGCCTCCAGGGCCCGCACGACCGACCCGGCCGCCGGGCGGCCCGGTGCGCCGAGCGCGGGGGACAGCAGTGCGTCCAGGTCGTCCACCAGCACCACGAGACGGGCCATCGGCGGACCGGTCCGAGCCTGCTGCCGCGTCGCCGCCGGCCGCAGTCGCAGAGTCGTGCTCGCCGGGGAGTCGAGGTCGCCCGAGGCGGAACCGCCCGTGCGCTGCGGTCCGATCCGCTCCGACACCTGCCGCTGGGTGTGCCATTCGGCGAAGCCGAGCCGCCCCAGCAACTCGGCACGCCGCTTCAGCTCGGCGCTGAGCGACTGCGCGAACTCCCGCATGCGGACCGGGTCGTTGGCCGCCAGGAGGGTGGTGACGTGCGGCAGGTCCGTGCAGACCCGCAGGCCCTCGCCGTCGGTGGCGCCGTTCGGACCGCAGCCCCCGCCCTCGACGAGCACGATTCCCAGCCGGTCCGGACGCTCGGCCGCCGCGAGCGACGCGGCGATCGAACGCAGCAGCTCCGTACGCCCGCTGCCGGGCGGCCCCTCCACCAGCAGATGCGGTCCGTCGGCGGCGAGGTCCGCGGTCACCGGACCGCGGGGCCCCGCGCCCAGGACCGCCCAGGCGCGCCCGCCCGGCGACCTCGTGTCGTCCGCCGCGTCGGCCCAGCGCGCCATCAGGGAAGCAGGGGTGGCCCGTGCCAGGCCCAACTCGTCCAGCAGCCGGGCTGTCTGCGGCAGCGGCGCCGACACCCGCGGGTGCCGGTCACCGCCGCCGTCCGTGCGCAGCGGGGCGAGCGCCCGCGCGAACCGCTCCGCCCATGCCGGGGACACCGCGTCCACGACGGCGACCGTGCCATGCCCCAAGGGGGCCCGCCGCCCGCGTGCGGAGTCCCCGCCCCCTCCCGGCGCGACCCGCAGCAGCCGTAGTGCCGTCGCCACGTCACCGCACAGCAGCGCGACGGCGCCGCACTCCCGGAACGCGGGCGACGCCGCACACGCCGCCTCGTACGTCTCGGTGACCGGGGAGGCGGGGGAGGCGGACGGCGCGTCGGCCAGACACAGGACGTGGATACCGGCCCGCGCCCCCTCCTGCGCCAGCCGTGCCACGGCCTCGCGCACCCCGGAGCCACCGGGGTCGCCGTCCACGACCACCACGGTGTACGGCCCGGGGAAGGCGTCGCTCGCCTCGTCCTCCTCCCGCGCCCAGGAGGGGCGCCGGAGGGCACCTCGCACCCCGGGACCGGCGTGCGGGTCGGGCCCGGGGGAGGGGGCGGCGGATTTCTCCATGCCGGGAGTGGTTGTCTCGGAGCCGGGGCCGGCCGGGGGGCGGCCCCCGGAGGGTGTGTGGTCCGACAGGTGGTCCTCGAGGCGGCGCAGCAGCTCGTCGGTGCGGGCCGTGGCCTGTTCGCGGTCGTACGCCAGCAGAAGCCGGCAGTCCTGGCCGTGCGCCGGGCGCAGGTGTGGCAGCCAGCCGAGCCAGGCCCAGTCCGCGGTGCGTTCCTCCAGCGGACGTGCGCGGTCGGCGCTGATCAGGACCAGCTCCAGCGTGTCGGGGGAGTGCAGCGCGGCGAGCTGTGCCACCACCGCGCGCGCCAGCCCGGTCAGCCGCGCGCGGGGCCCGGCCAGGCCGAGCGCACCCACCTCACGCAGCCCGGCCGTCACCGGCACCGCGGGCAGCAGCGCCCCGCCGTCCGGCGCCGTACGGTCGGCCGTGCCCAGCCGCACGGTGAGTGTCTCCGGGTGGCCGGGTCCGCGCTCCCACAGCCGGGGCCCGGGACCGAGCGCACTGAGCAGCAGCGCCGCGAGGTCGGGCCACATCTCGGGGACCGGGGCGGCGAAGGACGCGGGCGGCGATGCGAACCGGTCCCCGTCGACGCCCTGTCGTGCGGTGCCGGCCTGTTCCCCGCGGCTTCCGGTCAGACGCCGCGCCCAGGCGGTGAGGCCGCCGCGCCTGCGCACTCCCGCGGGCGGCTCCGTGCCCCGCGGCGGGGTGCCCCTGCGGGTGCCCCCGGCGGAGGGACCGGACGCCGGACCCCGGTTCCCGGTTCCCACGGCTCCGTCCTGCCCGGGTACGACGGGTGTGGGGACGGGCGGCTCCACCGGGCCGTGCTCCTGTGCCCCGGGGGCGGTCCCGTCGGAGGCGCCCCAGGCGCTGACGCCGAAGCCGTGATGGGTGTCTCCGGAGGCGATGCCGTCCGCGGCCGGGTGCCCCGCGCCGGTGGGGCCCCCGTCCGTGACGCGGAGTCCGTCGGGGGCAGAGGTGCCGGGGTGGTGCCCGTCCTGGGGGCCGGTGAGCGGCCCTAGGCCCGTGCCGTCGGCCCCCGCGATCCCTTGGGCCTCAGCGACCTCATATGCCCCAGTGGCCCCCTGGGCTCCCGTGATCCATCGGGACCCCGCGGCCTCCGCGTCCCCCGCCGTGCCGTAGGCGCCGGGGAGGTCCATTGCGCCGGAGTCCCCGCCCGAGGTGCTCCCCGCGCCCGCGTGCGGCACGGTCGCCGGGCCCGTGGAATCCGCAGGGCTCGCCGGAGCCTCCTCGCCCAGGATCCGCACCTGCCCCTCTCCGTCCGGTGCCGTCCGCAAGGGCAGCGCCGCGCCGGGCGGGGCCAGCCGCAGGGCCGATTCCCCGAGCCGCAGCAGCGCGCCCGGGGCCAGCCGCACCGGGCGGTCGCTCACCTGCCTGCCGTCCAGCACGGTGCCGTTCGTGGAGCCCAGGTCGGCGACCGAGACGCGGCCGTCGGCGGCGACCGTGACCGCGCAGTGCAGCCGGGAGACGTCGGGGTCGTCCAGCGGGACGTCCGCGTCGGCGGAGCGGCCGATGCGGACCGTACCGCCGTGCAGCAGATGGACGCCGCCGGCGTCCGGGCCCGCCACCACATGCAGCTGGGCCGTGTCCTTGTCGGGCTCGGGGCCCGGCTCCGCGGGCGCGCCGAGGGTCAGCACCGCCCCGTCCAGCAGCGGCGGCTCGCCCAGCGTGCAGCGCTGCGGATCGAGCCGCTCGGAGCCCGCGTACAGCACCAGGGAACCCGCACCGGGCTCCCGGCCGCGCTCGGGCGCGCCCCCGGCCGCGCCGACCGCCGAGGCCAGGCCCGACGCCACCGCGGCCAGTGCCGTACCGGCGGGAGCGGTGACCAGCACGTCGCAGCTTGCGGCGCGCGCCCGTGACTCCGGGGGCGGGCCCAGCGGGTCTACGACGGTCAGCCGGATCTGCATCGCCGTCAGCGGTCCCTTCTGCGCGGGCGCCCGCGCACGAGGACGGAGCCGCGCCGCGGTCCCCCCACCGCGAACTCCCCCCACCGCGCACGAGCACAGCGGCCAGTACGGAATGCATCCTCGCACCTGCGACCGACAACACGCCCGCCGCCCAGCCTCAAGTGATCTTGATTGGTCGGCTCTGCCCGCAAAAGTGCCTGACCAGTGCGCGGCCGGTGTCCGCTTGAGATCGGTCACGTCCGGCCGCGGCAACCAACGGACCGGGGCAAGCGTCTTTTCTTCGAACATGTACGGGAAGCGGAACGTAAGACGGTCAGGACGACAGGGAGCGCCGCCCAACACGGCACTACAGTGGATCGGAACACGCTCGGCACGCCGGGAGCGGTGACCGGAACCGGCGTACGGACCAGGCAAGCAAGCAGCAGGGAGCCCATGACGTGCGGCCGGTAGGCAGCAAGTACCTGCTCGAGGAGCCGCTCGGACGCGGCGCCACGGGCACCGTCTGGCGAGCCCGCCAGAGGGAGACCGCGGGGGCCGAGGCGGCGGTGCCCGGTCAGCCGGGCGAGACGGTCGCGATCAAGGTCCTCAAGGAGGAGCTCGCAAGCGACCCGGACATCGTGATGCGATTCCTGCGGGAGCGCTCCGTCCTGCTCCGCCTCACCCACCCGAATATCGTCCGGGTGCGCGACCTGGTCGTCGAGGGTGATCTGCTGGCGCTGGTCATGGACCTCGTCGACGGCCCCGACCTGCACCGTTACCTCCGTGAGAACGGCCCCTTCACGCCGGTCGCCGCGGCCCTGCTCACCGCACAGATCGCCGACGCGCTGGCCGTGAGCCACTCCGACGGCGTCGTGCACCGCGACCTGAAGCCCGCGAACGTACTGCTGCAGCAGCACGACGGCCAGATGCACCCGATGCTGACCGACTTCGGCATCGCCCGGCTGGCCGACTCGCCGGGCCTCACGCGCACACACGAGTTCGTGGGCACGCCCGCGTACGTGGCCCCCGAGTCGGCCGAGGGCCGCCCGCAGACCTCCGCCGTCGACATCTACGGCGCCGGCATCCTGCTGTACGAGCTGGTCACCGGCCGTCCGCCGTTCGCCGGTGGGACCGCTCTCGAGGTCCTCCACCAGCATCTGAGCGCCGAACCGCGCCGCCCCTCGACCGTCCCGGACCCGCTGTGGAGGGTGATAGAGCGCTGTCTGCGCAAGAACCCGGACGAACGGCCGAGCGCCGAGAACCTCGCACGGGCCCTGCGGGTGGTCGCCGAGGGCGTCGGCGTGCACGCGAACGCCGCGCAGATCGCCGCCGCGGAGGGCGTGGCCGCGCTGCTCGCCCCGGACCCGGCTCCGGCGCCCGTGCCCGGTTCGGCCGACCCCACGCAGGTGCTGCCGCAGGGCCCGGCCGGCTCCTACGACCCGAACGCGGCGACCAGCGTCCTGCCGCACACCCCGGGCGCCGCGGACCCCACGGCCGTCCTGCCCCACAGCGGAGCCGCCGATCCGACGGCCGTGATGCCGCCGGTGCCGCAGCGCCAGCCCGGCGGGCAGCAGCGGCCCGAGGAGCCCCACCCCTGGCAGAACCAGCTGCGCGCGGCCCGCGACCGCAACGAGCAGACGCAGGTCCAGGCGTACCTCGACCCCGGCGAGGACCCGCTGCGGCGCCGTCCGCAGCGCCAGGTGGCGCGCCCGCAGCAGCGGCAGCAGCCGGCGCCGGGGTACGGCTATCCGCAGCAGCAGCCCCAGCAGTACGCGCCCCAGCGGCAGCAGTACGCCCCCGCTCCGCAGCAGCAGCCGCAGCGGTACGCGCCGGCGCCGCAGCAGCCGGCGCCGCGTCCGGCGCGCGAGCCGCGGCCTCCGCGTCAGCGCAGCGCCAACCCGATGAAGATCCCGGGGCTCGGCTGCCTGAAGGGCTGCCTCTTCATGATCGTCATCCTGTTCGTCGCCGGGTGGCTGGTCTGGGAGTTCAGCCCGCTTCAGGACTGGATCGGCTCCACGAAGTCGTACTGGGCGCAGCTGAGCGACTGGTTCGGCAAGGTGACCGGCTGGCTCGGCAAGCTGGGCTCCAACTAGCGGGCCGGGCCGGCCTCCGCGGAACGGGGCCAACTTTCCCCGCCTCCTGCCAGGTTGGGGATTTGTCGACATCTGAGGGGTGATTTCCGTCTCGGCGGTGAACGTTGCCCCTCCGGGCGCGTAGTTTTGTCGACCGGGGCCGGCAGACCACGGCGTCAGCCCGTGCCGCCGCCCCGCGATGGCGCAGCGTCGGCAACAGGCGTCCCCAGTAGGAGCAGTCTTGGCACGGAAGATCGGCAGCCGGTACACCGCGAACCAGATCCTGGGACGGGGGAGCGCCGGCACGGTGTGGCTGGGCGAGGGGCCGGACGGGCCCGTCGCCATCAAGCTCCTGCGGGAGGACCTCGCGTCCGACCAGGAGCTCGTGGGCCGCTTCGTCCGGGAGCGTACGGCGCTGCTGGGGCTGGACCATCCGAACGTGGTGTCGGTACGGGACCTGGTGGTCGACGGCAACGACCTGGCGCTGGTCATGGACCTGGTCCGGGGCACCGATCTGCGCACCCGCCTGGAGCGGGAGCGCCGCCTCGCGCCCGAGGCCGCGGTGGCGATCGCGGCGGACGTGGCGGACGGGCTGGCGGCGGCGCACGCGGCGGGGATCGTGCACCGGGACGTCAAGCCGGAGAACGTGCTGCTGGACATGCAGGGGCCGCTGGGCCCGGGCGGCTCGCACCCGGCGCTGCTGACCGACTTCGGCGTGGCCAAGCTGATCGACTCGCCCCGCCGGACCAAGGCGACCAAGATCATCGGCACCCCGGACTATCTGGCACCGGAGATCGTGGAGGGGCTGCCGCCGCGGGCGGCGGTGGACATCTACGCGCTGGCGACGGTCCTGTACGAGCTGCTGGCGGGCTTCACGCCGTTCGGCGGCGGTCACCCAGGGGCGGTGCTGCGCCGCCATGTCACCGAGACCGTGGTCCCGCTCCCCGGCATCCCCGAAGAGCTGTGGCAGCTGATCGTGCAGTGCCTGGCCAAGGCGCCCGCCTCCCGGCTGCGGGCCTCGGAGCTGGCGTCGCGGCTGCGGGAGCAGCTGCCCCTGCTGGCGGGGATGCCGCCGCTGGACGTCGACGAGCCGGACACGGAGGCGAGGGAGGAGCCGCTCGAGGCGGCCGCGCCCGGAGAGCCCACGGCGGCCCGGGTACGGCGCGGGGCGGTGCCGCTGGTGCCGGGGGCGAAACCGGACTCCAACCGTGACACCCACACCTCGATGCGGGTGCCGGGACCGGACGAGCTGGCGGGCGGCGCCCGTGGGACGGCCCGCGCGCCCCGGGCCACGGGAGCCCCCCGCCCGGGCTCGGCCCGCCACCGGGCGCAGGCCCGCCGCCGCCGGATCGTGCTGGGGGTGGCCACGGCGGCGCTGCTGGCGGCGGTCGGAGCCGGCGCGTGGCTGGCCACCTCGGGAGACGACGGCGCGGACCCCGCGAACACGAAGAGCTCGGCCCCGGCGTCCCCCTGAGCCCGGCCGGCCCCCGGCATCCCCGTGAGCCCGGCCCGGTGCGGACAACCGGGTGCGGTGCGGCCGTGGGGGCCGGTCCCGGCACGGGTCTCCCGGTCTCGGGTCGTCCCGGGTCCGCTCCGAAATCTGTAGCGATGACTCGGATGTCGAGTTCCGGCTCCCCGATGTCGTCTGAGCCCGGCCCGGAGCCTGAGAACCGGATGCGGGGCCGCCCTGGGACCCGTCCGGCACCGTAGGCCGGCAGCGGCGTCGTCCGGGCCCGGCCGAGGCCCGTAGACCGGTCCCGGTGTCGCCTGAGACTGGCCCGGACCCGCAGAACCCCGCCGGGCGTCCCCGGGCCCGGGTACCGCCCCGGACGCGAAGGGCCTGACCGTGGCGTCCCTCGACTCCGGCCTGGACCCGACGAAACCCGGCCCGGTGACACCCCCGAGCGGGGCTCGCCGCCCCGGCGTCGGTCCGCGGCCGGCCCGGGCGTTCGCTCCGCCGCCGGGTGCCCCTGGTGCCCGCCCTGCCCCCGGCACCTCCGGTAACCCGCGGTCACTCGGCACTGGCTTTCCGGCGGAGCCGTTACGCTGGATGCGTGGCAGTCGTCGATGTATCCGAAGAGCTCAAGTCCCTCTCCTCGACCATGGAGTCGATCGAGGCCGTTCTGGACCTCGACAAGATGAGGGCAGACATCGCCGTGCTCGAGGAGCAGGCGGCCGCGCCGTCCCTCTGGGACAACCCGGACGAGGCGCAGAAGATCACCAGCAAGCTCTCCCACCTCCAGGCCGAGGTGAGGAAGGCCGAGAACCTGCGCGGCCGGATCGACGACCTCGGTGTGCTCTTCGAGCTCGCCGAGGCCGAGGACGACCTGGACACCCGGGCGGAGGCGGAGGCCGAGCTCACCGAGGTGAGGAAGGCGCTGGACGAGATGGAGGTCCGGACGCTCCTCAGCGGCGAGTACGACGCCCGTGAGGCGCTCGTCAACATCCGCGCCGAGGCCGGCGGTGTCGACGCCGCCGACTTCGCCGAGCGGCTCCAGCGCATGTACCTGCGCTGGGCCGAGCGGCACGGGTACAAGACGGAGATCTACGAGACGTCGTACGCGGAAGAGGCGGGCATCAAGTCCACCACCCTCGCGGTCCAGGCGCCGTACGCATACGGCACCCTCTCCGTCGAGCAGGGCACCCACCGGCTGGTCCGTATCTCCCCCTTCGACAACCAGGGCCGCCGGCAGACCTCGTTCGCCGGTGTCGAGGTCCTTCCGGTCGTCGAGCAGTCCGACCACGTCGAGATCGACGACTCCGACCTCCGGGTCGATGTGTTCCGCTCCTCCGGCCCCGGCGGCCAGGGCGTCAACACGACCGACTCGGCGGTGCGCATCACGCACCTGCCCACCGGCATCGTCGTCACCTGCCAGAACGAGCGGTCCCAGATCCAGAACCGGGCCTCCGCGATGAACGTCCTGCAGGCCAAGCTTCTGGAGCGGCGCCGTCAGGAGGAGCAGGCCAAGATGGACGCCCTCAAGGGCGACGGCGCCAACTCCTGGGGCAACCAGATGCGTTCGTACGTCCTGCACCCGTACCAGATGGTCAAGGACCTGCGCACCGAGCACGAAGTCGGCAACCCGGAGGCCGTGTTCAACGGTGAGATCGACGGGTTCATCGAAGCCGGCATTCGCTGGCGCAAGCAGCAGGAGAAGTAACACCGGCGACCAAGGGCGACACCGCCGCCGGGAAACAGCGCTTTGTCGACAAGGCAACTGCCCCCGTCCGTGGGGCAGTTGCCTTTTCCGTTGCCCGATGTCTGGGTTTTGCATCACACTTACGGCCCGACCTCTCCCGCAAAAGACGCCTTCCAGGACATCGCGCGCGCAACGACCTTGACGTTGCTTTGAAAAATCGGAAAGGTAAGCGCGGCATGCGTATCTATGGGGCGCATGTGAACCGGGGGACTTGAGTTTGAGCACAGTCGTCCCCGACGCCGTGGCCCCGTGCGCTGCTCCATTGACGATGAGCTACTGGGGGTAGCAGCCATATGACGAAGAAGACGCGGATCCGCCTGGCGCGGATAGCCGCAGGCGCCGTGATCGCCGCGGGTGCGTCGCTGACCGCGGCGGGCGCGGCCTCGGCACTCGACGTGAACGTCGGTATCAGCGTCACCGGTGGGCCCGACGACCCGGCCTCTCCTCCGGCGACCACGATCCCGACCGACCCGGGTACGCCGACCGACCCGGGGATCCCGACCGACCCGGGGATCCCGACCGACCCGGGCACGCCGACCGACCCGGGAATCCCGACCGACCCGGGCACGCCGACGGACGACCCGACCCAGCCCACCGACAACCCGACCGAGCCGACGGACGACCCGACCGGAGGCACGGGCGGCCACGGCAACGGCGGCGGCCACGGCAACGGCGGCGGCCACGGCAACGGCGGCGGCAACGACACCAACCCGGACGGCGGCAACAACCCGGTCCAGCAGGGCAAGGGCTCCTCGGTCCTGACCGACACCGGCGCGGACACCTCGAACGCCTCCGCCCAGGGCGGCGGCAAGCAGCTGGCCGAGACGGGTGCGGGACAGACCGCGTTCCTGCTGATCGGCGCCGCCACGATGATTGCCGGAGGCATCGGCTTCCGTGCGCTGCCGCGCTTCATGGAGGGCCGCGGCCAGGCTGCGGCCTGACACACGCCGTGGCGCCCTTCATACCCTGCTCCGGAAGCGTGAGCAGGGCGAGAACGGCAAGAAACTCGTGAGATACATGAGAAGGGCCCGGGGCATCAACCGCCCCGGGCCCTTCTTCGTGCGTCGGCAGGTCCTCGTCGACCGGTCACCCGCCCCACGTACGCCATCTCGCCGTACGTCGTCCCGCCCTACGCCCGGCCCGGGGCCGTCGGCCGTGCGCTACGCCGTCTGGTGCGCCAGCAGCGCCGCCGCCGCGATCAGTACGGCCAGGAGCGCGATCAGCGCCACCGGATTCAGCCCTGACCATGGGCTTTCCTGCTGGAGCCGCTCACGGCTCGCCCGGCATACGGGGCAGCGGCCCTCACTCACGGGGGCCGCGCAGTTCGCGCACACCAATCGGTCGTACGTCATGCGCCTCGCCCTCCTTGTGCCGCTTTCACGTACACAACGTTTCCCGGAACGCAACCGTTCCCCACTCCACTGTGCCAGGTTCCGCGAGCCGCTGCGCGGGGTCGGCCGGTCACGCACTCAACAGCAGGGACAAAACGCGCAACTCTCACGCAACCCCTCCCGGCGACTGCGCTCGTACACCCGGTTCGCGTATGGTCACGCTCACCTACCCCAACGGCCCGTGGTGCATCCGTGATCCGATTCGACAACGTCTCCAAGATCTACCCCAAGCAGAACCGCCCTGCCCTCAGGGATGTCTCCCTGGAGGTGGAGAAGGGCGAGTTCGTCTTTCTCGTGGGATCCTCCGGCTCCGGAAAGTCCACCTTCCTGCGGCTGATCCTCCGCGAGGAGCGGTGCAGCACCGGGCAGGTGCACGTCCTGGGCAAGGACCTCGCCCGCGTCTCCAACTGGAAGGTGCCGCAGATCCGGCGCCAGCTGGGGACGGTGTTCCAGGACTTCCGCCTCCTGCCGAACAAGACGGTCGCCGAGAACGTGGCCTTCGCGCAGGAGGTGATCGGCAAGTCGCGCGGCGAGATCCGCAAGTCCGTGCCCCAGGTGCTCGACCTCGTCGGGCTCGGCGGCAAGGAGGACCGTATGCCCGGCGAGCTGTCCGGCGGTGAGCAGCAGCGTGTCGCCATCGCGCGGGCCTTCGTCAACCGGCCCAAGCTGCTCATCTGCGACGAGCCCACCGGCAACCTCGACCCGCAGACCTCCGTCGGCATCATGAAGCTGCTCGACCGGATCAACCGGACGGGCACGACCGTGGTGATGGCGACCCACGACCAGAACATCGTGGACCAGATGCGCAAGCGCGTCATCGAGCTGGAGCAGGGCCGCCTCGTCCGCGACCAGGCGCGCGGCGTCTACGGCTACCAGCACTGAGTTCCACGGAAAGGCTTGAGCAGACGCCATGCGCGCCCAGTTCGTTCTGTCGGAGATCGGTGTCGGTCTCCGCCGCAATCTGACGATGACCTTCGCGGTGATCGTCTCGGTCGCCCTCTCCCTCGCCCTCTTCGGTGGCTCACTCCTGATGAGCGACCAGGTGAACCAGATGAAGGGCTACTGGTACGACAAGGTCAACGTCTCGGTCTTCCTCTGCAACAAGAGCGACGCGGAGTCCGACCCCAACTGCTCCAAGGGTGCGGTCACCGAGGAGCAGAAGAAGCAGATCGTCGGCGATCTCGACAAGATGACGTCTGTCGTCCAGAAGGTCACCTACGAGTCCCAGGACGAGGCCTACAAGCACTACAAGGAGCAGTTCGGGGACTCCCCGCTGGCCAGCTCGCTGACCCCGGACCAGATGCAGGAGTCGTACCGCATCAAGCTGAAGAACCCGGAGCAGTACGAGGTCATCGCGAGCGCCTTCAACGGCCGTGACGGCGTGCAGTCGGTGCAGGACCAGAAGGGCATCCTCGACAACCTCTTCGGCCTGCTGAACGGCATGAACTGGGCCGCCCGCGCGGTCATGGCGATGATGCTGATCGTCGCCCTGATGCTGATCGTCAACACGGTGCGCGTCTCCGCGTTCAGCCGTCGTCGTGAGACCGGCATCATGCGTCTGGTCGGCGCCTCCGGTTTCTACATCCAGGCGCCGTTCATCATGGAGGCCGCGGTCGCCGGCCTCATCGGCGGCACGGTGGCGTGCGGATTCCTCCTGATCGCGCGTTATTTCATCATCGACCACGGTCTGGACCTGTCCCACAAGCTGAACCTCATCAACTTCATCGGCTGGGACGCCGTTCTCACGAAGCTCCCCCTGATACTCGCCACAAGCCTGCTGATGCCGGCGCTGGCGGCGTTCTTCGCGTTGCGCAAGTACCTGAAGGTGTGACACATGCCAACAGGGTCGTACGAGCAACCGTCCGTACGGCCCTGTGCGTTGTCCTAGACTCACCCGCATGTCCGGCCGTGACCTGTTCTGTCAGCCCCGCCGCGTTCGCCACGGGGCGGCTCTGACGTTGGTCTTCGCGAGTGTCCTCGTGGCGGGCGCCGCGACGGGCTCCTTCGGCGAGACCGCCGCCAGGACCCCTTCCGCCGAGCCCGCGGCCCCGGCGTGGCACGGCGACGCCGTCACCGAGGCGGCCGCGCGGGCGGTGGCTGACGGCAAATCGCCCATGGAGGCCGCCCAGCGCGCCGTCAGCCGCAGCGGCGACCGCTGGAGCGCCGTCTACTCCCAGGGCGAGTACCAGGAATTCCAGGAGGCCCTCGACGGCCAGTACACCGGCGTCGGTCTGTCGGCCCGGCGCGAGCGCGACGGCCGGATCGAGGTCACCCATGTGCAGCCCGGCTCCCCCGCGGCCGTCGCCGGGATCCGCGGCGGCGACCGGCTGCGCAGTGTCGACGGCGAGGACGTCGACGGCAGACCCGTCACCGAGGTCGTCTCCTTACTGCGCGGCGACAGCGACGGCGCATCCGCCGGCACCCGGGTCAGACTCGGCCTGGAGCGCGGGACGCACACCTGGAGCGAGGTACTGCGCCGGGCCAGGCTCTCCACGGACTCGGTGACCGTGCACCGGCTGGCCGGCGGTGCCACCCTGATCAAGATCGCCGCCTTCACCAAGGGCTCCGGCGACCTCGTACGGAACGCCGTCGACCGCGCCCCCGAGGGCGGCGGGATCGTCCTCGACCTGCGGGGCAACTCCGGCGGCCTGGTCACCGAGGCCGTCACCTCCGCCTCCGCCTTCCTCGACGGCGGGCTCGTGGCGACGTACGACGTCAACGGCGACCAGCGCGCCCTGCACGCCGACCCGGACGGCGACACCACCAGACCCCTGGTCGCGCTCGTCGACGGCGGCACGATGAGCGCGGCCGAGCTGCTCACCGGTGCCCTTCAGGATCGCGGCCGGGCGGTCGTCGTGGGCACCCGCACCTTCGGCAAGGGCTCCATCCAGATGCCGAGCCGGCTGCCCGACGGCTCCGTGGCGGAGCTGACCGTCGGGCATTACCGCACCCCCTCGGGGCACAAGGTCGACGGCCGTGGCATCACCCCCGACCTGGAGGCCGGGGACGAGGTGCTCGAGCGGGCCGAGACGGTGCTCAGCGGCCTGGGCTACGCTCCGTAGCGGCAGCTGTCACTCCTCGTCATCGACGCGTCGCACCTCCCCCGTAATCGGCTTCCCCCGGAACCCCCCTGTAGTGCGAAAATGGTCGGCACTATGGCAAAGGAAAAAGGGCGCAAGCTGATCGCGCAGAACAAGAAGGCGCGGCACGACTACCACATCCTCGACACATACGAGGCCGGTCTCGTCCTGACCGGGACCGAGGTCAAGTCGCTGCGCCAGGGGCGAGCCTCGCTGGTCGACGGCTTTGTGCAGCTGGACGCGCACGAGGCGTGGCTGCACAACGTGCACGTGCCGGAGTACACCCAGGGCACCTGGACGAACCACAGTGCGCGCCGCAAGCGGAAGCTGCTGCTGCACCGCGCCGAGATCGACAAGCTGGAGTCCAAGTCCCAGGAGACGGGTCACACCATCGTGCCCCTCGCCCTGTACTTCAAGGACGGCCGGGCCAAGATCGAGATCGCGCTGGCCAGGGGTAAGAAGGAGTACGACAAGCGGCAGACACTCCGCGAGAAGCAGGACCGCCGCGAGGCGGACCGGGCGATGTCGGCGGTGCGGCGCCGGCAGCGGGCCTGAGCGGCCCCGACCGCGGACCTGAAGCGGCCCCGGGCGGGGGAATGAACCGGCGCCCGGCACTGTTGAACCAGGTACCACGGCGGGGTGACCGCCGGGAATGCGCTGGCATCGAGGTGTGTGGTCACGTATCATGGCGGCTGCACCGCGTGCCGGTGTGCGCATTGAAAAATCAACATGGGGATGATCGGTTTCGACAGCGGTTGTCGAAGCAGGGGAAGCGTGTCGAGGAAGCGGCCATGATCTCGTAAACCACAGGCCGAAAAAAATAATCGCCAACACCAAGCGCGATTCCTTCGCCCTCGCTGCCTAAGTAGCGACTTGCGAAGTGTCAGCCCGGGGCTGTTCCCGACCCGGATCCTGGCATCAGCTAGGGAACTAAACCTTGATCCCGGTCACGGGGTGAAGAGGGAAACCAAACAGTGACTGAGCCCGTCGGAGACTTGTCCGCGTGATCTCCGGGGCTGAGAAAAGCGAAGCGGACTGCACACGGAGAAGCCCTGGTTCCGCACCGTTGGACGCGGGTTCGATTCCCGCCATCTCCACTTACCCCATGTGGGCAAGGCCCTGCTGCTTTCGGGTGGCGGGGCCTTTGTCGTTCCCGTACGGCATCCTCTGCCTGGTCGGCGACCGCCACCATCTGCATGCCCATTATGGTGCGGAGCCCCATATCGGCGGTCGGTGAGGGGTCCTACCGTCCCTCCGCATGACACACACCAGAGCCGCAGCCCGAAGCCGCATCGCTGTCCTCACGACGCTCCTCGTCGCCCTTCTCGCCGCCTTCCTCACTCCCGGCCGTGCCGCGGCCGCCTCCCTCCAGGAGGTGACCGGCTTCGGGACCAACCCCGGCGCCCTGCGCATGTTCCGTTACGTCCCGGCCGGGCTCCCCGCCGGGCGGCCCGTGGTCGTCGCGCTGCACGGGTGCACCCAGGACGCCGCCGGGTACGGCACCGGCAGCGGATGGATCCAGCTCGCCGACCGCTGGGGCTTCTCCGTCGTGCTGCCGCAGCAGCAGTTCGCAAACAACATCTCCAACTGCTTCGACTGGTTCCAGAGCGGGGACATCGAGCGCGGTCAGGGCGAGGCCGCCAGCATCGCGCAGATGGTCGACCGCCAGCTCACCGATGTGCCGGGCGATCCGGCGCGCGTGTACGTCACCGGGCTGTCGGCCGGAGGCGGGATGACCGCCGTGATGATGGCCGCCTATCCCGAGAAGTTCGCGGCCGGCGGGATTGTCGCCGGGCTGCCGTACGGATGCGCGCAGGCCGCCGGATCGCCGTACGTCTGTATGTACGTCGGCGCCACCCAGACCCCGAAGCAGTGGGGCGACCGGGTGCGGGCGTCCCGCCCGGGGTATGGCGGGCCATGGCCGACCCTGACCGTCTTCCAGGGCACGGCCGACTACACCGTGAAGCCCGTCAACATGACCGACCTGATGAGGCAGTGGACGGACGTGCACGGCGCCGATCAGACGGCGGATGCGAGCGACACCGTCGCCGGGTATCCGCACCAGGTCTTCCGGGATACGGCGGGCGAACCCGTCGTGGAGACGTACTCCCTCACCGGGATGGGACACGGTCAGCCCGTCGACCCGGGCAGCGGGACCGAGCAGTGCGGGGCGGCCGGTGCCTACTTCCTCGACGTGAACCTGTGCGCCGCGTACCGGCTCGGGCGGGCCTGGGGGCTCGGCTGAGCGGTCGGGTCATCGATCAGGGCTGGGGAGCGGGTAGTTCGAACCAGACCGTCTTGCCGATGCCGCCGGGGCGGGATTCGGCGCAGCGGTACGCCTTCGTGGACGGGCAGTCGACGGGGGCCCTGTACTCCGACGGCGACAAGCTGAGTGCGTTGACGCAGCGCTATGGCATGATCCGGATGCAGGCGCTTAGCGTTGAGGAGTCGGCCCGGTTCATCAGAAAGGTGGCGGGGGAGCTGTGAGCGACGAACTGTCATGGTTCAAGTCCAGCTATAGCGACTCCGAAGGGAGTGCCTGCCTCGAAGTCGGCCACACCTTGCGCGAGTCCAGCCACAGCAGTGACCGCGCCATCCACATCCGTGACTCGAAGCTCGGAGCTCGAAGCCCCCGCTTCGCCGTCCCCCTGGCCGCCTGGACCGCGTTCCTCGCGTACGCCTCTCTCGACGCCTGAGCCCCGGGCTTCGGACCCCGAGGAACGGGCGGATCAACTGCAAGCGGATCATCGCAGTGATCCGGGAGTTCTGGAGGTGGCTCGACGGGCGGTGACCGGCAGTCCTGAGCAATATTGAGGGCTCCCGGTCGGTAACCGCCTTTACCGGTGAAAGGGTCCCGGTTGGAACACCGGTCCGGGCGGGGGCCTCTCCACCTTGGAACCACAACGGGCGCCCCACGCGAGTGCACTCCCGCGCACTGCTCAGCGCAGGCTCGGGCCGCGCCTCAGCGGCTGCCTGCTTTTCGAGGGCGTCCATGGAGGACCTGTGCATCGGTGGATATTCGAACCACACGGCTGAGACCCGCCGCGATCAGCAGGGCGAGTACCGCCGCGGCTGAGGGTGCGGTGAAGCCGGCCGTCGGTGACAGGTGCTCCACCGCCCAGCCGCCGGTGGCGGAGCCGCAGGCCACGCCGCCCAGCAGGGCCGTCACCGCGAGGGTCATGCCCTCGTTGAGGCGGCCCTTCGGTGTGCGCTGCTGAACCAGGGTCATCGCGGTGACCATCGTGGGCGCGGTGGCCATGCCCGCGAGGAGCAGGGCGGGGGCCAGCGCGGCGAGGGAGCCGGTGGTGCGGGCCGCGAGCAGGGGCAGGGACATCAGGGCGGCCATCAGCGCCAGACACCACAGGTAGCGGCGTTCGGGAGGGCCTGCGGGCCGCAGGGTGCCGTAGAGCAGGCCGGCCGCGCACGATCCGGCGGCCTGGAGCGCCAGGACCGGGCCGGCGACGGCCTTGTGGCCGTGCGCGTCCGCGAATGCGATGGTGACGACCTCCATCGAGCCGAACACCGCTCCCGTGGCGAGCAGGCCGAGCAGCAGCGGGGGCATTCCGGGCGCGCGGAACGGTGCCGTCGCGTGGGCGCCCCGGCTGGGCGGCGGTTCCGTGGTGCGCTGTGCCGTGAACAGCAGCATGCCCGTGAGCAGAAGGATTCCGCCGATCAGGGTCCCGGCCTCCGGGAAGAGCCGGGTGCAGAGAAGGGCGGCTACCACCGGGCCGAGCATGAAGCACAGTTCGTCCGCCGCCTGTTCGAAGGCGTTCGCGGTGTGCAGGGCGTCCGGGTCGCTCCGGAAGAGGTGGGCCCAGCGGGCGCGGGACAGTCCGCCGATGTTGGGTGTCGTGGCGGTGGCGGCGTAGGCGGCGAACAGGGTCCAGTCGGGGGCGCCGTAGTGCACGCAGAGCAGCAGGGCCAGACCACCGAGCAGGGCGAACGCGGTGGCGGGCACGGCGATCCGGGCCTGGCCGTGGCGGTCGACGAGCCGTGCGATCCAGGGGGCGGTCACCGCCGTCGCCGCGAGGCCGGTGGCGGTGACGGCGCCGGCGAGGGCGTACGAGCCCCGGGACCCCGCGATCATGATGACCGCGCTCACGCTGAACATACCGACGGGCAGACGGGCGATGAGGTTCCCGGTCGTGAAGGCGCGGGTGCCGGGGTGGGCGAAGAGGCGGCGGTACGGGTTGCGGGACACGGCGGCGCCGGAGGTCGATTGCGGCATGGAGCAACCGTCGCCCGCGCTCTGACCTGCGGTCCAACACTTACTCGGTGGTGATTGACGCACCTGGGTTGTAAGTTCTGCGGATGCCTGCCGCCTCCGTCGAGCCCCGCCTGCTCCGTGCCTTTCTCGCCGTTGCCGAGGAACTGCACTTCACCCGCGCCGCGACCCGCCTGTACGTGGCCCAGCAGGCGCTCAGCCGTGACATCCGCCGGCTGGAGCGGGAGCTGGGCGCCGAGCTGTTCGTCCGGACGACCCGGCAGGTGACGTTGACCCCCGACGGCGAGCGGCTGCTGCCGTACGCCCGCCGGGTGCTTCAGGCCCAGGACGAGCTGCTCACAGCGTTCGGGCAGGCACGGCCGCTGCTGGTGGACCTGAACTCCCCGGGCCTGGCCACGGGTCGCCGGGTGCTGCACAGGGCCCGGGAACTCGCCCCGGACCAGGAGCTGATGGCCCGCTTCGAGAGCGGTCTCACGCATGCCGCCGCCGAACTGCTC
Organism: Streptomyces sp. NPDC046931; assembly: GCF_040644655.1. Classification (NCBI taxonomy): domain Bacteria; kingdom Bacillati; phylum Actinomycetota; class Actinomycetes; order Kitasatosporales; family Streptomycetaceae; genus Streptomyces; species Streptomyces sp. NPDC046931. The sequence goes on along the minus strand of NZ_JBEYWX010000013.1, from coordinate 137,679 downwards.
GCGGGCCGGCTGGACGCGTCGTTCGGACGTTTCGCGGGCCTTGCCCCGGCGCTGCGGACCGGCCTGGACCAGCAGCCCGTCCGTTACGAGCCGATGGTGGTCGTTCTGCCCGAGGACCACCCGCTGGCCCCACTGGAGGGGGTGCCGATGAAGGCGCTCGCCGGGGAGACGGTGTACGCAGGCGCCGGGAACCCGCGCACACAGGAGTGGACGGACCTCGCGCACCGCCTGTTCGAGGGGCGTGACATCCGGGTCGCGCCGCCCGTTCCGCTGGCCGTGGGGGAGGAGGAGTTCCAGCGGATCATCGCCAGGACGGGCAACCCGGTCCTCGCGTGGTGGACTTCCCGGCCCTGCCGCACACGGTCGTGCGCCCGCTGGTGGACCCGGTCCCGCTGTCGCCGGTCTCGCTCGTGTGGCGGAAGGGCCTGGCGCACCCCGGCATCCATGCGCTTCGCCGGGCCGCCGTCGAACTCGGGGAGGCGCAGGCGTGGTTGAGCCCGCCGGAAGGGGCCTGGATCCCGGACGCCGACGCGCGCGTGATGGGGCGGCGGTGATGGGCGGCGGTGAGGGCGCCGGGGTGAGGGTGCCGCGGGACCAGGGCCCGTTGTCAGCGGGGTCGGCATGGAACGGGCCCTGGTGACTGCGTGGCCCGCTACACCGCGAGCCAGGCCGCGTGGTCCGCAGGCAGTACGCCGCCTTCGACTGGGCCGCTGGCCAGCAGGACCGAGGTGTGGTCCGGCAGGGCGTGCGCCTGGTCCGAGAGGTTGACCACGCACACGAAGCCGGGGGCACGGCCGAAGGCAAGGACTCCGGTGGGGGCGTCCAGCCAGGAGAGGCTGCCGTCGCCGAGGGCCGGATGCTCACGGCGCACCCTCAGGGCGCTGCGGTACAGCTCCAGCATCGACGTCTCGTCTGCGGTCTGCGCCTGGACACTGAGCCGGCTCCAGTCCGCCGGCTGCGGCAGCCAGGGGGCGGCGGAGGCGTTCTCGGGGCTGAAGCCGAACGGCGCGATACGACCCGACCAGGGGATCGGCACCCGGCAGCCGTCCCGTCCGCGGTCGGTGTGCCCGGAACGCTCCCAGACGGGGTCCTGGAGCACCGCCTCGGGCAGGTCCTCGACCTCGGGCAGGCCGAGCTCCTCCCCTTGGTAGATGTAGGCGCCGCCGGGCAGGGCGAGCATGAGCAGGGCGGCCGCACGGGCCCGCCGGGTGCCCAGTTCCAGGTCCAAGGGGCCCTCGGGACGGTACGTTTCACCGGCGACCCACCGGCGGACCGTCCTGCGCCCGTAGCGGCTGGTGTGGCGCATCACGTCGTGGTTGGACAGCACCCAGGTGGCGGGTGCGCCGACGGCGCCGAGCATGGCGAGCGAGTCGTCGATGACCGCGCGCAGGTCCTTCGCGTTCCAGCTCGACATCAGGAAGTCGAAGTTGAACGCCGTGTGCAGACCGTTGGGGCGGACGTAGGCCGCGAGCCGCTCGGGGGCGTCCGCCCATGCCTCGGCGACGAACGACCGGTCGCCGGGGAACTCGTCGGCGACCCTGCGCCACGCGCGGTAGATCTCGTGCACCTCGTCGCGGTCCCAGTGGGGGTGCTCGACGTGCTGCCGCGGCCGCTCCTCGGGGTGGTCCCGGGCGACGAGCGGACCCAGCACCGCCGGTTCCCGGCGGGGCGGCAGGTCGGGCAGCTCGGGATCCTTGACGAGTCCGTGGGCCACGTCGATGCGGAAACCGTCCACGCCCCGGCTGAACCAGAAGCGCAGGATCGACTCGAACTCGGCCCGCACGTCCGGGTGTTCCCAGTTGAGGTCCGGCTGCTGAGGGGCGAACAGATGCAGGTACCACTCCCCGTCCGGCAGTCGCGTCCAGGCCGGGCCGCCGAAGCAGGAGACCCAGTCGTTGGGCGGCTCGGCGCCGTCGGGTCCGCGGCCGGGGCGGAAGACGTAGCGTTCCCGTTCGGGACTTCCGGGTCCGGCGGCCAGCGCGGCCTGGAACCATGCGTGCTGGTCGGAGGTGTGGTTGGGCACGATGTCGGGGATGACCCGGAGCCCGTGCCGGTGGGCCTCCTCGATGAGTTGCTCCGCCTCGGCCACCGTGCCGAACAGCGGGTCGATCTCGCGGAAGTCGGCCACGTCGTAACCGTGGTCCGCCATGGGGGACTTGTACCAGGGGTTGATCCAGAGGGCGTCGACGCCGAGCGCCTTGAGATAGGGCAGACGCGACCGGAGGCCGGCGATGTCACCGACGCCGTCACCGTTCCCGTCGGCGAAACTGCGGATGTAGACCTGGTAGATGACGGCGCTGCGCCACCACGGGGCGGTAACGGACATACTGCTGCGTCACTCCTTGGACGGGCGAAGGGAAGGGCGGTGTGGCGCCCGGGGTCTACTTGGCGGCGCCGGCGGTGAGCCCGGCGACGATGCGGCGCTGGAAGACGAGCACCATCACCACCAGCGGTACGGTGACGAGCACGCCTGCCGCCATCTGGCTGCCGAACGGGGTCTCGAACTGCGTTGCGCCGGAGAACTTGGAGATGGCGACGGGGGCGGTCTGCATGCCCTGCTTGTTCGTCATCGACAGGGCGATGAGGAACTCGTTCCAGGCGGCGATGAAGGTGATGATCGCCGTGGTGAAGATGCCCGGCGCCGCGAGCGGCACGATGATCTTGCGGAAGGCCTGGCCTCTGGTGCAGCCGTCGATCATGGCCGCCTGCTCCAGTTCGTCGGGCATCTGCCGGAAGAACGTGGTCAGGTTCCACACCGCCAGCGGCAGCGCGAAGGACATGCTCGGCACGATCATGGCCTGGTAGGTGTTGATCCAGCCGATGTCCGTGAACAGTTTCAGCAGCGGGACCACGATGGACACCACCGGGAACATCGAGGTGGCGATCATCAGGGTGAGCACCAGCCGCTTGAACCGGAACTCCAGCCGGGCCATGGCGTAGGCGGTGAACGTGGCCAGCAGCAGGGCAAGCGCGGTGGTGATGCCCGAGACGATCAGACTGTTGCCGAGCGCGCGGGTGAAGCCCTGGGAGGGCTCGAACACCGCCCGGTAGTTCTCGAACGACACCGCGGAGGGAAGCAGCGAGGTGTCGAAGACGTCGGAGCTGCGGCGCAGGCTGGAGACCACCATCCAGTAGAACGGGGCCAGGCAGTAGGCCACCACCGCCGCGACCCCCGCGTACAGCAGCCGGGCGCGCCATTTCGCCGAGGCGGTCATGCCGTCGCCTCCGCCCCGTACCTCACCGCACGGCGCCGGTGCCGGTGCCGGCTCCGGTTGCCGCGTGCCGCGCCGCCGTCGCCGGTGACATCGGCGCCCAGCAGCCGGACGAAGCCGAGCGCGATGAGGAAGACGTAGAGGAAGAGGATCACCGCGTAGGCCGCGGCCGGTCCGAAACGCACATTGGACGCCTGGTCCTGGGCGAGCATGGACAGCGTTTCCACCGAGGTCTTCTGCGCGCCGACGAGGATGTAGGGCAGATCGAACATCCGCAGCGCGTCGAGGCAGCGGAACAGCACCGCGACCAGCAGCGCGGGTTTCACCAGGGGCAGGGTGATGCGCCAGAACTGGCTCAGTGGGCCTGCCCCGTCGATCCGGGCCGCCTCGTACACCTCCTTCGGGATCACTTGGAGGCCCGCCAGAACCAGCAGCCCGATGAACGGCGCGGTCTTCCAGACCTCGGCGATGATCACCGCGACCTTGGCGTGGAAGCCCTCGGTCGTCCACAGGACCTGGTGTCCGATGAGGGCGTTGGCGATGCCGTCGCTGTGGAATATCCACCGCCACAGCAGCGCGGAGATGGCCGTGGGAACCGCCCAGGGCACGAGGATGCTCGCCCGCACCAGGGCCCGGCCCCGGAACGCCTTGTGCATGACCAGCGCCATGGTCACGCCGATCACGGTCTCCAGGCCCACGGTGACGACGGTGAAGAACGTGGTGTTCCAGAAGGCGTTCCAGAACCGGTCCGAGGCCTCGCCGAAGATGTCGGCGTAATTCCTCAGACCGACGAACGGTTCGGTGGTGCGGATGAATCCGGTCTTCGGGTCCAGCCCCTTGGTCCCGTACAGCGACTCCCTCAGGGCCATGATCGTCGGATACAGCACGACCACCGTCAGCACCAGAAGCGTCGGGGACACCAGCAGTGCCGCCATGCGTCCCGAGCCCGCGGCCGGTCGGCCCGGCCCGCGGCGGCGCACCGCCGCCGCGGGCCGCCGGGAGCGGGACCGGTCGCCGAAGGTGCCGCCGGGCTCGTCCGCGGCGGTTCCGGGCGGGGTCTCGGTGTCTACCATGCTCCCGTTCCTCACTGCGCCGCGGTCTTCTGAAGGTCGCCTTGCAGATCCTTCAGCGCCTGGGCGCTGCTCTTGGCGCCGGTCAGGGCCGCGTAGGCCTGCCGCTCGATCACCGACGACACATCGCCGTACTGCACCACCCGGGGGCGGGGCACGGCGCGCAGGATCGACTGCTTGAGGACGGGCAGATACGGATACTGCTTGGTCAGTGCCGTGTCGTCGTACAGGCTCGCGTACGGCGGGGCGAGGGAGGCGTCCTTGAGGTTCCTCGCCGCGCTGTCCTCGTCGGTGAAGAACTTGATGAAGTCGAGGGCGGTGGCCTTGTTCTTGGCGAAGGACGACAGGGCCAGATTGTGACCGCCCAGGCTGGAGGAGCCGGGTCCGGTCAGGCCGGGCAGGGGTGCGACGGCGAACTTGCCCGCCACCTTGCTCTTCTGCGCCAGGGAGTACATGTACGGCCAGTTGCGCAGGAAGACCAGCTTGCCGGACTGGAATGCCTGGCGGCCGTCCTCCTCCTGATAGGTGATGGCCTCCTTGGGGATCGTGCCGTCCTTGAAGGAGTCGACGAGGAAGTCGAGTCCCTTCTTCGCCTCCGGCGTGTCGACGCGGGGGTTGCCGCGTGCGTCGGTGACCACGCCGTCCGCGGAGTTCACGGCCTCGGAGAAGTTCACGGTCAGGCCCTCGTACTTCTGGAACTGCCCGGCGTAGCAGGACATGTCCTTGGCCTCGGGCAGCTTCTTCACCTTGGCGCAGTCGGCCTTCATCTCCGACCAGGTGGCCGGGGGCCCGCTGATGCCGGCCTTCTTCAGCAGGTCGCTGCGGTAGTAGAGCAGTCCGCCGTCCGAGCTGGACGGGGCGGCGTACAGGCCGCCGCGGTACCTGGCCGTCTCCACCACCGGGGTCAGCATCTTGCGCAGCGGGAACTGCTTGTCCGGAAGCCGGTCGACCCACTGGTGGGCGGCGAACTCCGATGTCCACACGACGTCGAGGGAGAGCACCGTGTAGGCGTCGGACTTCGTCTCCGCGTTCTGGATCATCTGCTGACGCTGGGAGTCGGCGTCCGTCGGCAGCTGTACGAAGGTGACCTTCTCCTTCGGGTGCAGCTTGTTCCAGCGGTCGATCGCCGCCTGGACGCTGCCGGTGCTGTCCTTGCCGGCTACGTAGGTGATGGGGCCCCGGCCTGTGAACGACGGGCTCCCCGCCTGCCCGGCGGAGCCGGTGCCGTCCGACGAGCCGCAGGCGGCAAGGGCCAGTTGGGCGGCGACGAGCATGGCGGAGCACCGGATCGCTCTGGTGGTTCTGGTCTTCACTGTCTCTCCTGGTCGTGCGGAACCGAGGTCGTGGCTGATCACCCGGTAGGGGAGCCACTACGAGATGACTCTGGAAGGACTCGGGTTGTGAGACCGCGTTGTCACAGCATGATTTCAATTAAATCCGCAGGTCAAAGCCGGGAAGGTTCGCTTCACAGGAGCAGCTTTGACCAGGTCGGGACAACGCTTGCACGCTAGGAGTGCACCTGCGGGAAGTCAATGCGTTACTTCCTGGTAATGCCCGGGGGTTTCCTTGCCGGGCCTGCCGCCTTCTCCCTTTGCTTAGGCGGAAGAGTCTCTGACAGCGTTGTCAGTCCCTGCTTCGTGCAAGCGCTGTCATCTGTGCTACCTTCCGTTCATGCCACCAGCCCAGCGACACTCCACGATGGCTGACGTCGCCGAACGGGCCGGGGTGTCCACATCCACCGTCTCCCGGACCCTGCGTGGCCTGACCACCGTCTCGCCGGAGGTCCGCGCCCGGGTCGAACAGGCCGCACGCGAGCTGAACTTCGCGGTCTCGCGGCAGGCGTCGAGCCTGGTCACCGGCAGGACCGGAGTGGTGGCGGTGCTGGTGCCCACACTCAACTCGTGGTTCGTGGGCTCCGCGCTGTCCAGCCTGGGCCCGCTGCTGCGGGCCGCGGGCCTGGAGCTGACGGTCTATGTGACCCCCGATCTGTCCGAGCGGGCGTCGTTCTTCGAGCACCTTCCGGCCCGGCGGAACGCCGACGCCCTGCTGGTGTTCTCCTTCGACCTCACCGAAGAGGAGACCGCGCGGCTGGACGACCTAGGGATGCCGGTCATCTACGTCAGCCAGCACGTCGAGGGGCGCCCCAGTGTCTACGTCGACGACGTGGCCGGGTCCCTGCACGGCACCCGGCATCTGCTGAACCTCGGACACCGTCGGATCGCCTTTGTGAAGACGGAGCCGACCAGCGGCTTCTCCTTCAGCTCGCACGAGCGGCTCCTGGGCTACCGGCAGGCGCTCACGGAAGCGGGTCTGGCCGCGGACGACGGCCTCGTGGTCGCCGCGCAGTTCGGTGACAAGCGCAGCGTCGCGGAGGCGGTCGGGGCGCTGCTGAGTCTGCGGGAGCCGCCCACGGCGGTCTTCGCCGAGCAGGACGAGCTGGCCATCGCCCTCATCACGACCCTGCGCAGGGCGCAGGTGGAGGTGCCCGGGCGGATCTCCGTCCTCGGCTTCGACGACCACCGGATGGCCGAGTGGTTCGGCCTGTCCACGGTGGCCCAGGCGCCTTCGGACATCGGCCGTGCGGCGGGTGAACTGGCCCTGGAGCTCATGAACGACTCCGGGGCGGACCGTGAGCGGCACGTCGTCCTGCCCACGCACCTGATCCCGCGGTCCACCACCGCCCCGGTGCCCGGCGATCAGGGGCAGCGGGAGGACGCCGACGCGCCTGCGCCGTCCTGAAGTTCATCGGACGCGGCGCGAACCGCCCGTCGTCTCCCGGGAGATTTCCCGGTCATCCCTCACCGCACCCCTCCGCGCCGCGTGAGAGCAACGTTCCCTCGAGGTCACCCGCGGGCACAGTGCGGAAACGCGTCCTTCCTACCTTCGGGACTCACGACACCTGGGCACCGGAGAACCGTGGAGGCGTCATGACAGCCCCGAGCACAACCCCGGCACCGAGCAGGAGGGGCCGCTGGATCGAGCACTGGGATCCGGAGGACGAGGCCTTCTGGCGCACGACCGGGCAGCGGATCGCCCGGCGCAATCTGTTCTTTTCCGTCCTGTCCGAGCACATCGGGTTCTCGGTCTGGGCCATGTGGTCCGTGCTGGTCCTGTTCATGGGCCCCGAGTACGGGCTCAGCCCGGCCGACAAGTTCCTGCTGACCTCGGTGGTCACGCTCGTCGGGGCGGTCGTCCGTGTGCCCTACACCTTCGCCGTCGCCGTCTTCGGCGGGCGGAACTGGACGATCATCGCCGCCTGTCTCCTGCTCGTCCCGACGATCGCCGCCTTCGCCGTCATGAAGCCCGGCACGTCCTTCTCCACCTTTCTGTGGGTCGGACTGCTCGCCGGTGTGGGCGGCGGCAACTTCGCCTCCTCCATGACCAACATCAACGCCTTCTTCCCGCTGCGGAAGAAGGGGTGGGCCCTCGGGCTCAACGCGGGCGGCGGCAACATCGGCGTGCCCGTCATCCAGCTCGTGGCCCTCGCCATCATCGGGGCGAACGGCGGGCCGCGCGTGCTGCTCGGCATCTACATCCCGCTCATCGTCGTCGCCGCCGTCCTCGCCGCCCTCTTCATGGACAACATCGCCTCCGTGCGGAACGACACCGGCGCCGCGAAGGACGCCGCCAGGGACGCCCACACCTGGATCATGGCCTTCCTCTACATCGGCACCTTCGGCTCCTTCATCGGCTACAGCTTCGCCTTCGGACAGGTGCTTCAGAACGAGTTCGGGCGGACCCCGCTCCAGGCGGCCTACCTCACCTTCATCGGCCCGCTCCTCGGCTCCCTCATCCGTCCCGTCGGCGGCCGGCTCGCCGACCGGTACGGCGGCGCGCGGATCACGCTCTGGAACTTCGTCGCCATGGCCGCGGCGGCCGCGGTCCTGATCGTGGCCGGCATGCGCAAGTCGCTGCCGCTGTTCGTCTGCGTCTTCGTGGTGCTGTTCGTGCTCAGCGGTCTCGGCAACGGATCGACGTACAAGATGATCCCGGGGATCTTCCAGGCCAAGGCCGCAGCCCAGGGGCTCCGGGGCGAGGAGGCCGCGGCGTACGGGCGGCGGCTGTCCGGCGCCTCCATGGGGCTCATCGGCGCCGTGGGTGCGCTCGGCGGCGTCGGCATCAACCTCGCCTTCCGGCAGTCCTTCCTCGCCTACGGCTCCGGCACGGGCGCCTTCGTCGCCTTCCTCGCCTTCTACGGCGTGGCCCTCGTGGTCACCTGGGCCGTATACCTTCGCCGTCCGGCCGGCCAGACCCGGGCGGAGGCCGCTCCTTCGGAGGCGGAGCCCCGCCTCGGGTATGCGGAGGTGTGACGTAACACGGGCGACATGAAGCGGAACCGGGCCTGTCACGCGCCGTTGGCAGGCTCGACCGGCACGCAGGTATGGCGCGTACGACGATATGCCGACCATATGCCGACTCGAGTGCGGGACGAGAGCCATGTACGACGAACAGCAGCGGCCAGAACACGGCCCACTCGCGGGGTTCACCGTGGGCGTGACGGCCGCGCGGCGGGCCGAGGAACTGGGCACCCTGCTCCAGCGCCGCGGCGCGACCGTCCTGTACGCGCCCGCCCTGCGCATCGTGCCGCTCGCCGACGACGGTGAACTGCTCGCCGCCACCAAGAAGTTGATCGACAGGGCGCCGGACGTGGTGGTCGCCACCACCGCGATCGGCTTCCGCGGCTGGGTCGAGGCCGCGGACGGCTGGGGGCTCGGCGAGGACCTGATCAGCCGGCTGCGCGGGGTGCGGCTGCTCGCGCGCGGGCCCAAGGTGAAGGGGGCGATCCGGGCCGCCGGGCTGACCGAGGAGTGGTCGCCCACCTCCGAGTCCCTGGCCGAGGTGCTCGACCGGCTCCTGGAGGAGGGCGTCGAGGGCCGCCGGGTCGCCGTCCAGCTGCACGGCGAACCGCTGCCCGGCATCGTGGAGGCGCTGCGCGCCGGGGGCGCCGAGGTCGTGGGGGTGCCGGTGTACCGGTGGATGCCTCCGGAGGACGTCGCGCCCCTCGACCGGCTGCTGGACGCGACCGTCACCCGTGGTCTTGACGCGCTCGCCTTCACCAGCGCGCCCGCCGCCGCGTCCGTGCTCTCCCGCGCCGAGGAGCAGGGGCTGCTGCCCGGGCTGCTCGCCGCACTCCACCACGACGTGGTGCCCGCCTGCGTCGGACCCGTCACCGCACTGCCGCTCCAGGCCCACGGCGTCGACACGGTCCAGCCCGAACGCTTCCGGCTCGGCCCGCTCGTGCAGCTGCTGTGCCAGGAACTGCCCGCCCGGGCCCGTACGTTGCCCGTCGCCGGCCATCAAGTGGAGATCCGCGGGCACGCGGTGATGGTGGACGGGAGGATGCGGCCCGTACCCCCCGCCGGGATGTCCCTGCTGCGTGCGCTGTCCAGGCGTCCCGGCTGGGTGGTCGCCCGCGCCGAGCTGCTGCGGGCCCTGCCGGGCGCGGGCAGTGACGAGCACGCGGTGGAGACGGCGATGGCCCGGCTGCGCACGGCCCTGGGGTCGCCCAAGCTGATCCAGACGGTGGTCAAGCGCGGTTACCGCCTCGCGCTCGACCCGGCGGCGGAATCCAAGTACGCCGAGGCGTGAGCACCCACGCACGCCGAGGCGTGAGTGCCCGCATGCGGCGAGGTGTGAGCGCCCGCATGCGTCGAAGTGTGAGCGCCCACATACTCCGAGGCGTGAGTGCCCGCATGCGTTGAGGCGTGAAGCCCGCGGATCTGTTCGCCGCCTCCCGCGCTGCCGGGAAGTAGGCTCCCCGTCATGACCATGATCAGTCCCTCCAGTGGGGGCGGACCCGTCGGCGGGGCACCCCGGCTTCTCGCCCGGTGCGCGCAGGGCGCGATAGCGGCGGCGGCCGGCGCTTCCGTATTCCGGGCCGTGGCCCTCAGGGCCCGCCGTCCGCACCCCACGGACGCCTCGGCGAACACCTCCGCACTCGCCTCGATGGTGCTGGTGTACGTGATGACGGCGGCGGCCGTGCTGTTCCTGGTGTGGTTCAGTCGCTGCCGGCGGAACGCGCGCCTGCTCACCCCGGGTGCCGCCGCCGGACCCGACGTCTGGGCGGTGCTGGCCTGGCTCGTTCCGGTGGTCAACCTGTGGGCACCGCGAGGGCTCCTCCTCGAGGTGCAGCATGCGAGCGGTGGCGCGCAGGGGAAGAGCGCCGACGACCGCCTGGTGAACGCGTGGTGGGTGGCGTGGGCCGCTCACGGTGTGATCGCCGCGGTCTCCCAGACCGTCCCAATCGACTCCCTGGTCCTTCTGGTGGTCTCGGAAGCCCTGTCCGTCGCCGCCGCGGTCCTCGCGATCTGCGTGATCCAGCGCATCACCGCACTCCAGAGCACCGGCCTCCGGCCGGCGTCACCCGCCGAACCGCTCAGCCGGACCTGAACCGTACCGGCGCACCCGGCGCCGGAGCCGCGCCTCGCCCGTGTCCCGCGCGTACGCGCGCGTGCCGCGCGCGTGCGGAGCCGTACGGGGCCTTCCCGGGGCGGGTGCGGGCGGGCACTGTAGGGGGTACGAACGAGGGTACGACGCCCGGGTACCCAGCACGGACACGTCCCCGGCGGACCTCACCGGCCGTCGCTCGCGGCGGCAACTCCAAGGCGGTGACAGCCACATGGCATCGGACACGGCCACGGCCCCGTACGAGCTGCGGTTCGACTCCGGTCGGATCTGTCTGGACCTGCTGGCGACGACGCATCCCGAGGAACGGCTCGACTCGGTGGAGCGGTTGCGGGCCTGGATCGCCGGCGCCGGGCTGGTGCCCGCGGGCACACCGCTCGCGGAGGTGGACGCGGCATGGCTGAGGGCCTTCCGGGAACTGCGCCTGCACCTCGGGACATTGGTGCGCGGGGAACTGGACGGGCGGCCCGCGGACGGGGCGCTGGCACGGGTGAACTCGGTGGCGCGGCAGGCGCCGCCCGTGCCGTGCGCGGTCCGTGCGGAGGACGGCGTGCTGGTACGGCGGCTGCGCGCGCTGCCGCGATGCGAGGAACTGCTGGCGGCGGTTGCCCGCGAGGCGATCGAGCTGCTGACGGACCCCGGGGCCCGGGCGAGCCTGCGGCAGTGCGCGGGCGACAACTGTCCCATCGTCTATCTGGACACGTCCCGCGGCCGTCGCCGTCGCTGGTGCTCCAGTGAGATCTGCGGAAACCGCGAACGAGTGGCCCGCCACCGTCGCCGGGCCGCTCTTGCACGGGCGTAAGCGGGGGATCCACAGAAGTCGCGGAAAACGGGCGAGTCGCCCCAACGTTGACCGAAAGTGATGGCTGAAGTCGCGAACCTCGACGATTTCCCCATCAAAGTCGAGCCAAATTTTCACACGATGATCAAGCACCGTCCGGGAGTGAAGCTCCCGCCCGCTGTGACCTGGGTCTCGCCGGTGTGGCGGCCCTATGTCCCGTTGGGTCAGAAATGAGTGCCCAGGGGCGGGGGTTGCCACACCTCGTCCAAGAAATTTCTGCTGTCGCATTGAACACAGCGGCCGTTGTCTGCGTATCCGGATGTGAGCGACCGACTGGGGGAACCCCCGGACACCGGAGGTAGGCGTGCGCAAGGATTCCGCCGTGGCTGATGAACGAAGGCCAAGGGCCCGACATCGCATGACCTCGTCCTCGGCGTCTTCTTCGAGCGAGCCGGACGAGGAGCTGATGCGCGCCCTCTACCGGGAACACGCGGGACCTCTGCTCGCCTACGTGCTGCGCCTGGTCGCGGGCGACCGGCAGCGCGCCGAGGACGTCGTGCAGGAGACGCTCATCCGTGCCTGGAAGAACGCCGGCCAGCTCAATCGAGCGACCGGTTCGGTACGCCCCTGGCTGGTGACGGTCGCCCGGCGCATCGTCATCGACGGCCACCGCAGCCGGCAGGCCCGGCCGCAGGAGGTCGACCCGTCGCCGCTGGAGGTCATCCCCGCGGAGGACGAGATCGACAAGGCGTTGTGGCTGATGACACTGTCGGACGCGCTGGACGACCTGACCCCGGCACACCGGGAGGTCCTGGTCGAAACGTACTTCAAAGGGCGTACGGTCAATGAGGCGGCCGAAACGCTCGGCATCCCCAGCGGAACGGTGCGCTCCAGGGTGTTCTACGCCCTGCGGTCCATGAAGCTGGCACTGGAGGAGCGGGGGGTGACGGCATGAGCAATCTGTACGGGGGGTTCGGTACTGGCGACCCCGGGGCGGCAAGAGGCCCCCAGGGCCCACAGGGCCAGGGCGACATCCACGAAACGGTCGGCGCCTACGCCCTCGGCATACTGGACGACGCCGAGGCGACGGCCTTCGAGGCCCACCTCGCCACCTGCGAATGGTGCGCCCAGCAGCTGGACGACCTCGCGGGCATGGAGCCGATGCTGGCCGCACTCGCGGACCTGCCCGGCAGCCAGGGCAGCCCGGCCATCGGCGAGTCCCTGTCCGCGAAGCCCAGTCCACGGCTGGTGGAGCGGCTGGTCGACGAGGTGTCCGAGCGGCGCGCCCAGAAGCGCCGACGCGGCTTCTACCTCGTGGCGGCCGCGGCAGCGCTGATCATCGGCGGCCCGCTCACCGTGATGGCGGTGAACGGCGGCGGCGACAGCGGTACCGCTCAGGACCCGATGGCCATGGGGCCCGCCCAGCAGGCCTTCCAGGTCATGAAGGACAAGCACGCCGCGACCGACCCGAACACCAAGGTCGACGCCGTGGTCGCGGTCGAGTCCAGGGACTGGGGCACCCACGCCGTTCTCCAGCTGAAGAACGTCAAGGGCCCGCTCAAGTGCTCCCTGATCGCCGTCGGCAAGAACGGCGAGCGCGAGACGGTCACCTCCTGGTCCGTCCCCGAGTGGGGCTACGGCATCACGAACGCCAAGACCGAGGAGGCGAAGAAACCGCTGTACGTGCACGGTGGCGCCGCCTTCACGCCGAACCAGATCGACCACTTCGAGGTCATGACCTTCGACGGAAAGCGGCTGGTGGAGGTGAACGCCTAGGCGTTCGCGCATCCGTCTGAGCACCTCCCGCGGCGTACGGGGAACCACGCCGCGGGCCGACGTGCGCAAGGGGTCCGTAGCAGGTCCGTAGCCTCTTCGGGCCCCCTTCGCGTACGGTGGACGGCTGCCCAGCACGTCAGAAGGGGGCCCGGTGGCCGCTCAGGTTCAACAGGAAACGGCGCTCGGCCCGGTCGGCAAGTCCGTGCACGACTCGCTCCGCGACCGGGAGATCAGCGTCGAACAGGAACACCTGGACCGGGTGTACCGGCGTCTCGAGGAGAAGATCCACGAGGCGGAGTTCCTGATGAACGACGCCGCCAAGCGCGGCCAGGTCGGCACGCCCGGGGCGCTGGCCGAGCGGGACGCGCAGGTCTTCCGGGCGGGCGTCCACCTCAACCGGCTCAACAACGAGTTCGAGGACTTCCTCTTCGGCCGGATCGACCTGCTGCTCGGCAAGGACGGCAAGAAGGGACCGGACGGCGCGTACACCGCCGTCGAGCCCGCCGAGGGCGCGGTGCGCCCCGACAACACCGCCGACATCGCCGAGACCCTGCACATCGGCCGCATCGGCGTGCTCGACGAGGACTACGCGCCCCTGGTCATCGACTGGCGGGCGCCCGCCGCGGCTCCGTTCTACCGCTCCACCCCGGTCGACCCCGGTCGGGTCGTCCGCCGCCGGGTCATCCGCTCCAAGGGCCGCCGGGTACTCGGCGTCGAGGACGACCTGATGCGTCCCGAGCTGAAGGCGAGCCTCGGCGGCCATGAGCTGCCCGTGATCGGCGACGGTGCCCTGATGGCGGCCCTCGGCCAGGCCCGCACCCACACCATGCGGGACATCGTGGCGTCCATCCAGGCCGAGCAGGACCTGGTCATCCGCGCCCCCGCCGCCTCCGTGACCTACGTCGAGGGCGGCCCCGGCACCGGCAAGACGGCCGTCGCGCTGCACCGGGCCGCGTACCTGCTCTACCACGACCGGCGCCGGTACGCGGGCGGCATCCTGATCGTCTCGCCGACCCCGCTGCTGGTCGCCTACACCGAGGGTGTGCTGCCCTCCCTCGGCGAGGAGGGCCAGGTCGCCATCCGCGCCATCGGCTCGCTCGTCGACGGCACCGAGGCGACGCTGTACGACTCCCCGTCCGTGGCCCGTGCCAAGGGCTCGTACCGCATGCTCAAGGTGCTCCGGAAGGCTGCCCGCGGGGCCCTGGAACTGAACGGCGCGCCCACCCGGCTGCGGGTCGTCGCCTTCGGCCGCCGCCTGGAACTGGAGGCCGAGGAGCTGGAGCGCATCCGGCGCAACGCCCTGAGCGGCACCGCCCCCGTGAACCTGCTGCGCCCGCGTGCCCGCAAGCTCCTGCTGGACGCCCTGTGGGCGCGCTCCGGCGCGGCCGGCCGGCACACCGACCCCGAGCTGGCCGCGGAGCTGCGCTCCTCCTTCGACGAGGACGTCTCCTTCGAGGACTCCTTCCTCACCTTCCTGGACGCCTGGTGGCCGGAGCTGACCCCGGCCGCCGTACTGGAGGCGATGGCCGACGAGAGGCGGCTGGGCCGGTGGGCCCGGCGCATCCTCAACCCCGGCGAGGTGCGCAGGGTCGCGCGCTCCCTGAAGCGGGACGGGCTGTCCGTGCACGACGTGGCGATGCTGGACGAGCTGGGGGCCGTCCTCGGGCTGCCGGCGCGCCCGAGGAAGAAGCGCGAGTTCGACCCGCTGGACCAGCTGACCGGGCTCGAGGAGCTGATGCCCGTACGCGAGGAGTCGCAGCGCGAGCGCGCCGAGCGGCTCGCGGCGGAGCGGACCGAGTACGCGCATGTGATCGTCGACGAGGCGCAGGACCTCACGCCGATGCAGTGGCGGATGATCGGACGGCGCGGCCGGCACGCCACCTGGACCGTGGTCGGCGACCCGGCCCAGTCGTCCTGGTCCGACCCTGACGAGGCGGCCGAGGCCCGGGACGAGGCCCTGGGCACCCGGCCCCGCCGTCGCTTCACGCTCACGGTCAACTACCGCAACCCGGCGGAGATCGCCGAACTGGCGTCGAAGGTGCTCGCGCTGGCCATGCCGGGCTCGAAGGCCCCGTCGGCAGTTCGCTCCACCGGCGTCGAGCCGCGCTTCGCCGTGGTCCGCGACTCCCTGGCCAAGACCGTCCGCGCGGAGGCGGCGCGCCTGCTCGCCCGCGTCGACGGCACGGTCGGCGTGGTCGTCGCGATGAACCGGCGCGAGGAGGCGGCCCGCTGGCTGGACGGGCTCGGCGACCGGGTCGTCGCGCTCGGCAGCCTGGAGGCCAAGGGGCTGGAGTACGACGCGACGGTCGTCGTCTCACCCGCGGAGATCGCCGACGAGAGCCCCGCGGGCCTGCGGGTGCTGTACGTGGCACTGACCCGGGCCACCCAGCAGCTGACGGTTCTGTCGGCCGACCGGGACGAACCGGACGCGACAGGGGTACCGGACCTACTGCGCGACTGACCCGCCCAGAGCCCCGACCGGCCACGCCTGCCCGGCCCGGACACCTGCGCCCGGCCCGGAAGGGCGGCGCGGCGGACCAGGGCGGGGACCCGCATCCGCTCTGGGCGGGAGCCGGCGCCCGGCCCGGGCGGAGGCCCGCGCCCGTCCGGGGCCGAAGCCCGTGACTGGTCCGGACGCGAGCATGCGACCGATCGGGGCGCAAGCCTGCGCCTTGCCTGCGAGGCGGTCGGGCCGCGCCTGACCGGGGCGGCGCTCGGTGGCCGGGGAGGAGGGGGCGGTGCCTGGTCGGGCGGGAACTGCGACTCACCGGCAGGGGCCGTGCCCGCCCCGCGCGGCGACCGCGTCCGGCCCGGGCGGAGGCCCGCGCCCGTCCGGGGCCGAAGCCCGTGACTGGTCCGGACTCCGGTTCACGGCCGGGGGCGGAGGTCTCTGGCTGACCGGGGCGGAGACCCGCGGCGGGCCCCGGGCCGAAGTCCGGTGCCGGTCTGTGACCGGTCGGGGCGGCGGTGTGCGGGCCTCGCCCGGGCACGGAGCGCGCCTGACCCCTGCTGGACCGCTCGTACGGAAAATGCTCTCGGTGTGGGAATGGCCTTGCCGGATCCGTTTGTTAGCCTTGATGTGACACCGGCCCGATCCAAGCCCCCGGGCCCAACCTTCGTCGCTACGAGCGACCACTTGCCGCGAGGCGAGCATGGCGGGTCGGTGTCACTGAACGTTCGGAGGCCCACGTCACCACGTGACGTGGGCCTCTTTCACTGCCGCGCCAGCCTCTCGTATCGTGGAATCGACTTTCCGGACTCGTGCCTCCGTGGGAACAAAACGTACGCAATCCATGGCGACTACCACGTACTCAGGGGTAGGTGCGACGATCGGACGGCACAACCCAGCGACACGGTGAAAGCAGAGGAAGTCGGCCATGGCAACGGCGCCCAGCGTCTCCTACTCGATGACCATCCGGTTGGAGGTGCCCGCGAGCGGAACCGCCGTCTCGCAGCTCACCACCGCCGTGGAGTCCTCCGGAGGCTCGGTCACCGGCCTCGACGTCACCGCATCCGGCCATGAGAAGCTCCGCATCGACGTCACCATCGCCGCCACCTCGACCTCCCACGCCGAGGAGATCGTCCAGAAGCTGCGCGGCATCGAGGGCGTGACCCTGGGCAAGGTCTCGGACCGTACGTTCCTCATGCACCTCGGCGGCAAGATCGAGATGGCGTCGAAGCACCCCATCCGCAACCGTGACGACCTGTCCATGATCTACACGCCGGGTGTGGCACGCGTGTGCATGGCGATCGCGGAGAACCCCGAGGACGCCCGCCGGCTCACCATCAAGCGCAACTCCGTTGCGGTCGTGACGGACGGCTCGGCCGTGCTGGGCCTCGGCAACATCGGCCCCAAGGCCGCGCTGCCCGTCATGGAGGGCAAGGCCGCCCTCTTCAAGCGCTTCGCCGGCATCGACGCCTGGCCGATCTGCCTCGACACCCAGGACGCCGACGCGATCGTGGAGATCGTCAAGGCGATCGCCCCCGGCTTCGCCGGCATCAACCTCGAGGACATCTCCGCGCCCCGCTGCTTCGAGATCGAGGCCCGGCTGCGCGAGGCCCTGGACATCCCCGTCTTCCACGACGACCAGCACGGCACCGCGATCGTCGTGCTCGCCGCGCTCACCAACGCACTTCGCGTGGTGGGCAAGGCGATCGAGAACGTACGCGTCGTGATGTCGGGCGCCGGCGCGGCCGGTACGGCCATCCTCAAGCTGCTGCTCGCGGCGGGCGTGAAGAGCGCCGTCGTCGCCGACATCCACGGTGTCGTGCACGCCGGCCGCGAGGACCTGGTGGACGCCGCCGCGGACTCCCCGCTGCGCTGGATCGCCGACAACACCAACCACGAGGGCCTGACCGGCACCCTCAAGGAGGCCGTGCGCGGTGCCGACGTCTTCATCGGCGTCTCCGCCCCGAACGTACTCGACGGCGACGACGTGGCCGCCATGGCCGAGGGTGCGATCGTGTTCGCGCTCGCGAACCCCGACCCCGAGGTCGACCCCGCAATCGCCCGCCAGACGGCGGCAGTTGTGGCCACCGGCCGCTCCGACTTCCCGAACCAGATCAACAACGTCCTGGTGTTCCCGGGCGTCTTCCGCGGCCTGCTGGACGCGCAGTCCCGCACGGTCGGCACGGACATGATGCTGGCCGCCGCGACCGCCCTCGCGGACGTGGTGACCGAGGACGAGCTGAACCCGAACTACATCGTCCCGAGCGTGTTCAACGACAAGGTCGCGGGCGCCGTCGCCGGAGCGGTGCGCGAGGCCGTGAAGGCGGCGGGGGAGTCGGCGACGGGCGCGTAGGCTCCGGCCGAGGGCTGTGACCATTGCCACGGTGGCCGGGTACGGCGCGTCGTTGAAGGCGCTCGTCCCGGCCGCCCCCTAGGGTGGCGCCCAGGCTCAGGCCCCCCAAGGCCCTGCGAAGCGTTTCCGGGAGTGGACCCAGCGTCACCACGCCGAGGCGTTGGCGCTTTTCGTGTGACTCCCAAGAGTGTTCTCACGACTCCTACGGGTGCCGGATTGGCTTTACCGCCGCAGGTGGGGGCAGGATGCGTCTTCGGGCGCGAGGGTCTGACGAAGGACCCGGGTCCGGGGACTCACCGAGGACCCTGGCAGCATCGACTTCGCTGTGCCCATCATGCGGCTCCGCCGCGTGGCACGCCTCAACGGCAAGAAGAACACGGGAGTAACAACATGAACCGCAGTGAGCTGGTGGCCGCGCTGGCCGACCGCGCCGAGGTGACCCGCAAGGACGCCGACGCCGTGCTGGCCGCGTTCGCCGAGACCGTCGGCGAGGTCGTCGCCAAGGGCGACGAGAAGGTCACCATCCCTGGCTTCCTGACCTTCGAGCGCACCCACCGTGCCGCTCGCACCGCGCGCAACCCGCAGACCGGCGACCCCATCCAGATCCCGGCCGGCTACAGCGTGAAGGTCTCGGCGGGCTCCAAGCTCAAGGAAGCCGCGAAGGGCAAGTGATCTTGCCGTCGTACGCCACGGGACTGGCGTACGAGCCGCACGCCGCGGAACGGTGTACGAAGCCGTACCGCCAGGGAACGGCGTACGAGGCCGTACCCGCCACGGAAGCGGCAGCACGAGGCCCGGTGACGCCCCTCGGGACGGCGTACGGGCCCAGCAATGCCTAAGGGGCGGTCACCCGATACGGGTGACCGCCCCTCGCGTGGATGCGGACGTGTGTGCACAGGCGCCCGTGCACGGACACGCAGGCGCGCACGCGGGCCCCCGGTGTCCCGGAGGCCCGCACGCAAAGCCGTCAGGCCAGGGCCTTGCCCGGGAGTTCGACCTTCGCGCCCAGTTCGATGAGCTTCTCCATGAAGTTCTCGTAGCCGCGGTTGATCAGTTCGATGCCGTGCACCCGGGACGTGCCCTGGGCCGCCAGGGCCGCGATCAGATACGAGAAACCGCCGCGCAGGTCCGGGATGACGAGGTCCGCACCCTGGAGCCTCGTCGGACCCGAAACGACCGCCGAGTGCAGGAAGTTGCGCTGCCCGAAGCGGCAGTCGGAGCCGCCGAGGCACTCGCGGTAGAGCTGGATGTGCGCGCCCATCTGGTTGAGCGCGGAGGTGAAGCCGAGGCGGGACTCGTAGACCGTCTCGTGGATGATCGACAGACCCGTGGCCTGCGTCAGAGCGACCACCAGCGGCTGCTGCCAGTCCGTCTGGAAGCCCGGGTGCACGTCCGTCTCCAGCGCGATGGACTTCAGCTGGCCGCCGGGGTGCCAGAAGCGGATGCCCTCGTCGTCGATCTCGAAGGCGCCGCCCACCTTCCGGTAGGTGTTCAGGAACGTCATCATCGACCGCTGCAACGCGCCGCGGACGTAGATGTTGCCCTCGGTCGCCAGCGCCGCCGACGCCCAGGACGCGGCCTCCAGACGATCCGGGAGGGCACGGTGGGTGTAGCCGCTGAGGCTCTCGACACCGGTGATGCGGATCGTGCGGTCGGTGTCCATCGCGATGATCGCGCCCATCTTCTGCAGCACGCAGATGAGGTCCTCGATCTCCGGCTCCACGGCCGCGTTGGACAACTCGGTGACGCCCTCGGCGAGGACCGCCGTCAGCAGCACCTGCTCGGTCGCGCCGACGGACGGGTACGGCAGCCGGATCTTGGTGCCGCGCAGCCCCTTGGGCGCCTCCAGGTACTGGCCGTCCGCGCGCTTCTCGATGACCGCGCCGAACTGCCGCAGCACATCGAAGTGGAAGTCGATGGGGCGGCCGCCGATGTCACAGCCGCCGAGGCCGGGGATGAACGCGTGCCCCAGGCGATGCAGCAGCGGGCCGCAGAAGAGGATCGGGATGCGCGACGAGCCCGCGTGGGCGTCGATGTCAGCGACGTTCGCGCTCTCGACGTGCGTGGGGTCGAGCACCAGCTCGCCCGGTTCCTCGCCCGGACGGACCGTCACGCCGTGCAGTTGGAGCAGCCCGCGCACCACACGCACGTCGCGGATGTCGGGGACATTGCGCAGCCGGCTCGGCGCACTGCCCAGCAGGGCGGCGACCATGGCCTTCGGTACGAGGTTCTTCGCACCGCGGACACGGATCTCACCCTCCAGCGGGGTTCCGCCGTGGACAAGGAGGACATCGTCGTTGACGGTCATGAATCTCGCGTTCCGTTGGGTGGGGCAGGGGCCGAAGACGTAAGACTAATGGCCGCCTACCCCCCTTCAGTAAGCCCAAGTACCTCCCAGCAAGGTCATAGGTTTGCCACAACACGAGCCGTATGTGGCCGGACGCACCGGGTGACCGTCCGGCGTGCGCCCGTGCCGCATCCGTGAGCCCTGTTCCGCATTCACCCGCGTACCCGGATTGCCTCCCCATCCCGGGGCAAGATGCGGGATCATGTCTGGCATGACCGAGGTGTCCTCGCTCACAGGGCGGCTGCTCGTGGCCACGCCCGCCCTGGCGGACCCGAACTTCGACCGTGCTGTGGTGCTCCTCCTCGACCACGACGAGGAGGGCTCGCTCGGTGTGGTCCTCAACCGCCCCACGCCCGTGGACGTGGGCGACATCCTGGAGGGCTGGGCGGACCTGGCCGGGGAGCCCGGTGTCGTCTTCCAGGGCGGACCGGTGTCGCTGGATTCGGCGCTCGGCATCGCGGTCATCCCGGGCGGCGCCTCGGCGGAGCGCGCCCCGCTCGGCTGGCGGCGGGTGCACGGCGCGATCGGCCTGGTGGACCTGGAGGCCCCGCCCGAACTGCTCGCCAAGGCGCTGGGCTCGCTGCGGATCTTCGCCGGGTACGCGGGCTGGGGGCCGGGCCAGCTGGAGGACGAGCTCGTCGAAGGGGCGTGGTACGTGGTCGAGTCGGAGCCCGGCGATGTGTCGTCTCCGGCGCCGGAAAGACTGTGGCGGGAGGTGCTGCGGCGGCAGCGCAGCGAGCTGGCGATGGTGGCCACCTATCCGGACGACCCTACGCTCAACTGATGCGTGCGGGCTTCAGTACCCTTGCCGTATGAGCACTCTCGAGCCCGGGCGCGGTACCGGTACGGGGACCCTCGTAGAGCCGACACCGCAGGTGTCGCACGGCGACGGTGACCACGAGCGCTTCGCCCACTACGTCCAGAAGGACAAGATCATGGCGAGCGCCCTCGACGGCACGCCCGTCGTGGCGCTGTGCGGCAAGGTGTGGGTACCGGGCCGCGACCCCAAGAAGTACCCGGTCTGCCCCATGTGCAAGGAGATCTACGAGTCCATGGGCAGCGGCGGCGACGAAGGCAAGGGCGGCGACAAGTAGCCGGCCGGACTCCCGCCCGACGACCGCAGGGCCCCCGGGACGCGTGAGGCGCGCCCCGGGGCTCTTCGTGTCCGTCCGACCGCTTCCGTCGTCCTCCGCCGATCCACGGACGTCGTTCCGCTCGGGTTCAGGCGTTCCGCTCGGGTTCAGGCGTTCCGCTCCGGTTCACGCGTTCCCGACCGGTTCACGCATCCGGCTTCCGTTCGCACGGCCTTGTCGATCAGGCTTCCCGTCACCGGGACGGCACGGCCGCCCGGGCCTTCGTGAAGACCGCACGGACCGGAAGGGCTGGATGCGATGGGCTTCGAGGAACTGATCCCGGCACCCCGCAAGGGCTGGTGGGTGCCCCCGCAGGGGCTGTTCGTGCTCGACGAGGAGACGGCGCTGCGCGCGCGGCCCGGCACCGAGCGCGTCGCCCACTGGATGCGCGACGTCCTGGGCGCGGCCACCGGGCTGCCCTTCCGGGAGGGCGGCGCGGAGAACGGCATCGTGCTGGGCATCGACCCGGCGATGGAGCCCGAGGCCTACCGCATCGTCATCGACGGATACGCCGTCCGTCTCGACGGGGGCAGCGCGGCCGGCGTCTTCTGGGGAGCGCAGACCTTCCGCCAGCTGCTGGGGCCGGAGGCCTTCCGGCGGGCGCCGGTCGACCCGGCCCGCCGCGCGTGGGAGGTGCCGGGGGTGGTCGTCGAGGACGCGCCCCGCTTCCCCTGGCGCGGTCTGCTGCTCGACGTCGCCCGGCACTTCATGCCCAAGGACGGCGTCCTGCGGTGTCTGGACCTGATGGCCGCCCACAAGCTGAACGTCCTGCATCTGCATCTCACCGACGACCAGGGCTGGCGACTGGAGATCAAGCGTCATCCGAAGCTCACCGAGGTGGGATCCTGGCGGTCCCGCTCCCGGTTCGGGCACCGGGCCTCGCCGCTGTGGGAGGAGAAGCCGCACGGCGGTTTCTACACGCAGGACGACATCCGCGAGATCGTCGCGTACGCGGCCGCGCGGCATATCACCGTGGTCCCCGAGATCGACATACCAGGACACAGTCAGGCGGCCATCGCCGCGTATCCGGAGCTCGGCAACGCGGACGTCGTCGACACGGCCTCCCTCTCGGTCTGGGACGACTGGGGCATCTCGGCCAACGTACTCGCCCCCACCGACACCACCCTGCGGTTCTACGAAGGGGTGTTCGAGGAAGTTCTGGAACTGTTCCCCTCGACGTTCATCCATATCGGCGGCGACGAGTGCCCGAAGGACCAGTGGCGGCGCTCCGCGGCCGCCCAGGCACGCATCCGGGAACTGGGGCTCGGCGACGAGGACGGACTCCAGGCGTGGTTCGTCCGGCACTTCGACACCTGGCTCACCGCCCGCGGCCGCCGGCTCATCGGCTGGGACGAGATCCTCGAGGGCGGTCTTGCCGCGGGGGCCGCTGTGTCCTCCTGGCGTGGATACGCCGGCGGTGTCACGGCCGCGCGGGCCGGACACGACGTCGTGATGTGCCCGGAGCAGCAGGTGTATCTGGACCACCGTCAGGACGGCGGCGAGGACGAGCCGGTGCCCATCGGATATGTGCGCACCCTGGCGGACGTCTACCGCTTCGAGCCGGTCCCGCCGCAGCTCAGCGCGGTGCAGGCGGGGCATGTGCTCGGCACCCAGGCCAATGTCTGGACCGAGGTGATGGAGGATCAGGCGCGGGTCGACTACCAGACGTTCCCGAGACTCGCGGCCTTCGCCGAGGTCGCCTGGAGCGCCCTGCCCCCACCCGCGGAGCGCGACTTCGCGGACTTCGAGCGGCGGATGGCCGTCCACTACCGCCGACTTGACGCCCTGGGGGTCGCCTACCGGCCGCCGGCGGGGCCCCTGCCGTGGCAGCGGCGACCGGGTGTGCTCGGACGCCCGATCGAGGGTGCGCCCCCGAACGTGTGAGGCCGCCGCCGAGGGGCAGCCGAGGGGCCGGGCGCCCTGGAAACGTGACCTCGCATGGGAGAAGTCGCAGCAGGGCCACCGGAGAGCGGCAATCAGCGCTCATGGGGAACCTCATGGCAAAACGGACCATCTCCCTGGTGAAGGGGCGAATGCCTCCTAGCGGACCCCTGCGTCGGGGGCCGGGAAAGATGTGCCAGAGTTGCCACGTCCGGCCTGTCAGCACGTACCGTACGGCAACACAGGTGGGACCAGGTGGGGCAGCGGGAAGGGGCAGCCGGTTTGACCACGCACGCACCGCAGGCGGCGCAGGCCGTGACGCTGCCTGCCTCACTGGACGAGGCCGTGGCGGCCCTGGCCGCCATGCCGGCCGCCGTCCCCGTGGCGGGCGGCACGGATCTGATGGCCGCGGTGAACTCCGGGCAGCTGCGGCCCGCCGCGCTGGTCGGTCTCGGCCGCATCAGCGAGATCCGCGGCTGGCAGTACCAGGACGGCCACGCGCTGCTCGGCGCCGGCCTCACCCACGCGCGCATGGGCCGCCCCGACTTCGCGGCCCTCATCCCCGCCCTCGCGGCGGCCTCGCGCGCCGCCGGACCTCCGCACATCCGCAACGCGGGCACCCTGGGCGGCAACATCGCCTCGGCCGCCCCCACAGGGGACGCGCTTCCGGTGCTGGCCGCTCTGGAGGCCACGCTGATCATCGCGGGCCCGGGCGGAGCCCGCCGCGAGATCCCGGTCTCGCACCTGCTCGCCGGCATGGAGATGCTGCGCGCCGGCGAACTCATCGGCTACGTGCGCGTACCGCTGCTGCACGCCCCCCAGGTCTTCCTGAAGGCGACCGGACGCACCGGCCCCGGGCGGGCCGTCGCGTCCGTGGCGCTCGTCCTCGACCCGGCCCGGCGCGGCGTGCGCTGCGCCGTGGGCGCCATAGCGCCCGTGCCGCTGCGCCCCCTGGACGCCGAGCAGTGGGTCGCCCAGCTCATCGACTGGGACAACAACCGCGCGATCGTCCCGGAGGCGCTCGCCGCCTTCGGGGAGTACGTCGCCGCGGCCTGCATCCCCGATCCCGCCCCGGCGGAGGACGGCACCGTGCAGCAGCTGCCGCCCGCCGTACTGCACCTGCGGCGCACCCTCGCCGCGCTGGCCCGACGAGCACTGGGGAGGGCACTGTCGTGACCGACGACCGGCACCCGGAGGGGACCCCGCAGGGGGGCACCCACGGCTCCTGGGAGCGACTGCCGCAGGGGGACTACGACGACGGCGCCACCGCCTTCGTCCAGCTCCCCGAAGGGGGCATCGACGCCCTCCTCGCCTCCGACAGCCCGCTGGCCGCGCCGGGCCACGGCTATGTGCCGCCGACGTTCGGCCCGGCCGCCGAGGAGGGCCACGACGCGGCGGCCCAGGACGGCTGGGCGGCGCCCGCGCGGGGCGCGGGCTGGCCCGACCCGAACCAGGCCCCCCCGCAGAACACGGGAGACCGGTTCACGTACCACCCCGGAGCCACCGGCCAGTGGGCCTTCGAGGAGGCCGCGGCCGCCCGGGAGCCCGCACCCGGGCACGACGTCACCGGTGAGTGGTCGATCCCGGTGGCGGGCGGCGATCTGCCGGACGAATCGGGCGAGTTCTCCACGTCCGCCCTGGTCGAGCAGTGGGGCGGTACCCCGCCCGCAACCCTGCCGGGTGGCGCGGCCGCGCCCTGGGCGACGGGTGCTGACGGGCAGCCCTGGTCCGACCCGGCCCAGCAGGTCCCCGACGAGCCGGCCGAGCCGGTCGGGCGGATGCCCGGCGAAGCCCCTGGGGGGCCGTCCGGCGGGCCGTACGAGGGCCGGAGGGCCGGCGGTGCCCCCGAGGCGCCCGAGGCCGCCCATGAGCCCTCAGGCGCCGTCGCCGGCCCCGCCGCCGAGGAGGTCCCCGCCGCGGATGCCGTACCGGCCGGGGATCCCGCCGCGGCCGGCCACGAACCGGCACCGGCACCGGAGGCCGACGCAGCCGACGCCGGAGAGCAGGACCACGGACCCCCGCCGTCCCCGCACGACGAGCACCCGCTCGTCTCGTACGTCCTGCGGGTGAACAGCTCCGACCGGCCCGTCACCGACGCCTGGATCGGGGAGTCGCTGCTGTACGTGCTGCGCGAGCGGCTCGGTCTCGCCGGCGCCAAGGACGGCTGCTCGCAGGGCGAGTGCGGCGCCTGCACCGTCCAGGTCGACGGGCGGCTCGTCGCCTCCTGCCTGGTGCCCGCCGTCACCGCCGCAGGCAGCGAGGTCCGTACGGTCGAGGGCCTCGCCGCCGACGGACAGCCCTCGGACGTGCAGCGGGCGCTCGCCCGGTGCGGGGCGGTGCAGTGCGGCTTCTGCATCCCCGGCATGGCGATGACCGTGCACGACCTGCTGGAGGGCAACCCCGCGCCGACCGAACTGGAGGCCCGCCAGGCTCTGTGCGGCAACCTGTGCCGCTGCTCCGGCTACCGGGGCGTCCTGGAGGCCGTCAAGGAGGTCGCCGCCGAAAGGCGGGCGCACGCCGAGGCCGAGTCGGCACCGGAGGCGGACGAGCCCCGCATCCCGCACCAGGCGGGCCCCGGCGCGGGCGGCGTGCACGCCTCCGCGTTCGACGGTACGGCCCCGCACGAGCACCCGTACGGCCAGGACGGAGGCCAGGCGTGAGCAACGAAGCCGCCACCGCGACCACCGCGGCGGCCGCACCCACCCCCGAGCCGCTGCCGCACGGCCTGGGCGCCTCCCTGCCGTCGGCCGACGCCGGCGCCAAGACCGAGGGCACCTTCCCGTACGCGGCCGACCTGTGGGCCGAGGGCCTGCTGTGGGCCGCAGTGCTGCGCTCGCCGCACCCGCACGCGCGCATCGTGTCCATCGACGTGAGCCACGCGCGCGAGATGCCCGGCGTGCGGGCCGTCGTCACCCACGAGGACGTGCCCGGCGGCGCGTTCCACGGCCGAGGCACGTCCGACCGCCCGGTGTTCGCCTCCGAGGTCGTGCGCCACCACGGGGAGCCCATCGCGGCCGTCGCGGCCGACCACCCCGACACCGCCCGTATGGCCGCCGCCGCGGTCATCGTCGAGTACGAGGTGCTCGACCCGGTGACCGACCCCGAACAGGCCTTCGAGGCGGAGCCGCTGCACCCCGACGGCAACCTGATCCGGCACATCCCGCTGCGCCACGGCGACCCGGACGCGCTCGGCGAGGTCGTCGTCGAGGGCCTCTACCGCATCGGCCGCCAGGACCCCGCTCCGATCGGTGCGGAGGCCGGGCTCGCGGTGCCCCGGCCCGACGGCGGGGTCGAGCTGTACCTCGCCTCCACCGACCCGCACGCCGACCGCGACCGGGCCGCGGAGGTCTACGGCCTGGAGCCGGAGCGGGTGAAGGTCGTCGTCACCGGGGTGCCCGGAGCCACCGCCGACCGCGAGGACCCCGGCTTTCAGCTCCCGCTGGGCCTGCTCGCGCTGACAACGGGCTGCCCGGTGAAGCTGACCGCGACACGCGAAGAGTCGTTCCTGGGCCACTCCCACCGCCACCCCACCCTGCTGCGCTACCGCCACCACGCGGACGCCGAGGGCCGGCTGGTGAAGGTCGAGGCGCAGATCCTGCTGGACGCGGGCGCCTACGCGGACACCTCCTCGGACGCGCTCGCCGCCGCCGTGTCCTTCGCCTGCGGCCCCTACGTCGTCCCGAACGCCTTCATCGAGGGCTGGGCCGTCCGCACCAACAACCCGCCCTCGGGCCATGTCCGCGGCGAGGGCGCCATGCAGGTGTGCGCGGCCTACGAGGCGCAGATGGACAAACTCGCCAGGAAACTCGGCCTCGACCCGGCGGAGCTGCGGCTGCGCAACGTCCTGGCGACGGGCGACGTCCTGCCGACGGGCCAGACCGTGACCTGCCCGGCGCCGGTGGCCGAACTGCTCGAAGCGGTACGGGACCACCCGCTGCCGCCGCTCCCCAAGGACACCCCCGAGGAGGAGTGGCTGCTGCCGGGCGGCCCCGAGGGCGCCGGAGAACCCGGTGCGGTGCGCCGCGGTGTCGGCTACAGCCTCGGCATGGTGCACATGCTCGGCGCGGAGGGCGCGGACGAGGTGTCCACGGCGACGGTGAAGGTTCACGACGGCGTGGCGACGGTGCTGTGCGCGGCCGTCGAGACCGGCCAGGGATTCGCCACGCTGGCCCGGCAGATCGTCCAGGAGACCCTCGGCATCGACGAGGTCCACGTGGCACCGGTCGACACCGACCAGCCGCCGGCCGGTGCGGGCTGCCGGGGCCGCCACACCTGGGTGTCGGGCGGAGCGGTGGAACGTGCCGCCAAGATGGTCCGCACCCAGCTGCTGCAACCCCTGGCGCACAAGTTCGGCATGTCCACCGAGCTGCTCCAGATCACCGACGGCAAGATCACCTCGTATGACGGTGTGCTGTCGACCACCGTCGCCGAGGCGCTGGACGGCAAGGAGCTGTGGGCCACGGCGCAGTGCCGCCCGCATCCGACGGAACCGCTGAACGAGACCGGCCAGGGCGACGCCTTCGTGGGGCTCGCGTTCTGCGCGGTCCGGGCCGTGGTGGACGTGGACATCGAGACCGGCTCGGTACGCGTGGTGGAAATGGCGCTCGCCCAGGACGTGGGCCGGGTGCTGAACCCGGCGCAGCTCGCCGCGCGTGTGGAGGCCGGCGTCACCCAGGGCGTGGGCATCGCGCTCACCGAGAACCTGCGCACGGCGCGCGGCCTGATCCGCCACCCCGACCTGACGGGCTACTGCCTTGCCACGGCCCTGGACGCCCCCGACATCCGGATCGTCAAGCTGGTCGAGGAGCGGGACGTGGTTGCCCCCTTCGGGGCGAAGTCCGTCAGTGCGGTGCCGGTGGTGACGTCCCCGGCGGCGATCGCCTCGGCGGTACGCGCGGCGACGGGCCGCCCGGTCAACCGCCTGCCGATCCGTCCGCAGGCGGCGGTGGTGACGAACCAGTGAACGGCGCCGGGTCCGTCACCTGACGTCCTCGAAGGCTCGCGGCGGCGACGGGCCAACGCGCCGAATCCCGCGCCCGGTTCGTGTCGCCTCCTGGCCGGATCGCCCGCGCGCCCGGGAGCAACCGGGCATATTCCCTCGGATTCCAATCCGAGATGTCTTCTTCGGGAGCTTTTGTGGTGCGAGTGCGCAGCGCCCTTCTCGCCGGTTCGGCCGCCGCTGGGCCGGCCCTTACGGTGCCGATGGGCACCGCGAACGCCGCCACCGGGTTCTTCCTGTACACCGCACGGCCCGGCAATGTCCGGACCGTGCTGTACAACCCGGTCGACGACGAGTGCTGCAACATCAGCGGACAGGGTCACGCGCTCAACGAAACCAACCGCAATGCCGAGCTGTACGCCTACTCCGACTGCCGAGGAGACGTCGGGAGGCTGCTCCCGCCCGACACCTCGGCCGCGGACGCCACCCTCACGAGCGTGAGGTTCGTCCACTGACCCGAGGCGTGTGTTCTGCCTGGTCAAGGCCTTGGAGGCCGTGGCGGGAATCGAACCCGCGTAACCCGCTTTGCAGGCGAGTCCCTCAACCACTCGGGCACACGGCCGGGATCAAGTGCGGTACCGCTTGCGTGCGTTGTGACCCGACACAGGGAGCGTAGGGTCCGGGGGCCGGCGGGCTCAAGGGACGCGTGGGCGTTGCAACGGGACTGCCATACGGCGTTCATGAACCGGGCTCGAGTCCTAGGACCAAGGGCCCACGCGATCACCGGCTTCGGACAGGAGCCAGTCCCCTTTGTGCCCCTTACTCTGGCCGCATGGCAGTCCTGGAACCCCGCGACACCGACGTCGTTCCCTCCGTCCCGCCGGACGGTCCCACCGGCGTCCTGAGCCGGCCGTACCGGGCGCTCAGTATCGGCGTCGTCTCGGTCGTCCTGGTGATCGCCTTCGAGGCGACTGCCGTCGGCACCGCGATGCCGGTCGCGGCCCGGGAGCTGGACGGGCTGTCCCTGTACGCCTTCGCGTTCTCCGGGTACTTCACCACCAGCCTGTTCGGCATGGTGCTCTCAGGCCAGTGGTCGGACCGCAGGGGCCCCCTCGCGTCGCTGACCTGCGGCATCGTCGCGTTTGCCGCCGGGTTGCTGCTGTCCGGGACGGCCGGGGCGATGTGGCTGTTCATCCTCGGCAGAGCCGTGCAGGGGCTCGGCGGCGGCCTGGTGATCGTCGCCCTGTACGTCGTCGTCAGCCGCGCCTACCCCGAACGCCTGCGGCCGGCGATCATGGCGGCGTTCGCGGCGGGCTGGGTGGTCCCGTCGGTGGTCGGCCCGCTGGCCGCGGGCGCGGTGACCGAGCACCTCGGCTGGCGCTGGGTGTTCATCGGTATCCCGGCGCTGGTGGTGTTCCCTCTGGCCCTCGCGCTGCCGCAGATACGGCGCCGGGCGGGCGGCCCCGCCGAGGAGGCCGTCGCCGCACCCTTCGACACCCGCCGCATCCGGCTCGCCCTCGGTATCTCGCTCGGCGCCGGGCTCCTTCAGTACGCCGCCCAGGACGTGCGCTGGGCCTCCCTCGCGCCCGCCGTAGCGGGTGCCGCACTGCTGGTCCCGGCGGTCCTCCGGCTGCTGCCCCGCGGCACCTACCGGGCGGCGCGCGGGCTGCCGTCCGTGGTGCTGCTGAGGGGAGTGGCGGCGGGCGCCTTCGTCTCGGCGGAGAGCTTCGTCCCGCTCATGCTCGTCACCCAGCGGGGCCTGTCGCCGACGCTGGCCGGCTTCTCCCTCGCGGCGGGCGGCGGGAGCTGGGCGCTCGGGTCGTATCTCCAGACCAGGCCGCGCCTGGAGCCGTACCGGAACCGGCTGATGACGCTCGGCATGATCGTGGTCGCGGCCGCGATCGCCACCGCGCCGAGTGTGCTGGTGCACGCGGTGCCCGTGTGGATCGTCGCCGTCGCCTGGGGGTTCGGCTGCTTCGGCATGGGCCTGGTGATCTCCTCGACCAGCGTCCTGCTCCTGAAGCTGTCGGCCCCCGGGGAGGCGGGTGCCAACTCGGCAGCCCTGCAGATCTCCGACGGCCTGGCGAACGTCGTCCTGCTCGCCGCGGGCGGTGCCGCGTTCGCCGCGCTCGGCGGCGGCACGGTCGCGCCCACGGCCGTCGGCGCGACCGCCGGAGGCTCTCACCCGGCCGCCTTCGCCGCGGTCTTCCTGCCGATGGCGGCGGTGGCGCTGGCGGGGGCGTGGGTGACCACGCGGCTGCGCGAGCGGTGACGCGCGGGGGCCCGGCCCGGTGATCTGTGAGCCGTGTCGCACCGGGGCCGGATGCGGTGGTGTTGACCCAAGTGGCGGGCGAGCTCACCGGTAGGGTGGCCCGGTTGTCATACGTAGCCGAGCCATCCCAGCCCCAGCGAACCGGAGACCGTGACTACCACCGCCGCCAGCAGTTCCTCGTACTCGCACCACCTGTCTCCGGCCTTCCCCGGCCGCGCTCCCTGGGGCACCGCCGGCAAGCTGCGTGCCTGGCAGCAGGGGGCGATGGAGAAGTACATCCAGGAGCAGCCGCGTGACTTCCTCGCCGTCGCCACGCCCGGCGCCGGCAAGACGACCTTCGCGCTGACGCTCGCGTCCTGGCTGCTGCACCACCATGTGGTGCAGCAGGTGACCGTGGTCGCGCCGACCGAGCATCTGAAGAAGCAGTGGGCGGAGGCGGCCGCGCGGGTCGGGATCAAGCTCGACCCCGAGTACAGCGCGGGACCGCTCGGCCGGGAGTACCAAGGGGTCGCGGTCACCTACGCGGGCGTCGGCGTACGGCCCATGCTGCACCGCAACCGCGTCGAGCAGCGCAAGACCCTCGTCATCCTCGACGAGATCCACCACGCCGGCGACTCCAAGTCCTGGGGCGAGGCGTGCCTGGAGGCGTTCGAGCCCGCGACCCGCCGCCTCGCCCTCACCGGTACGCCGTTCCGGTCCGACACCAACCCCATCCCCTTCGTGACGTACGAGGAGGGCAACGACGGGATCCGGCGGTCCGCCGCCGACTACACCTACGGATACGGGTCCGCGCTCGCCGACGGGGTCGTGCGGCCGGTCATCTTCCTCTCCTACAGCGGCAACATGCGCTGGCGCACCAAGGCGGGCGACGAGATCGCCGCCCGGCTCGGCGAGCCCATGACCAAGGACGCCGTCAGCCAGGCCTGGCGCACCGCCCTCGATCCGCGCGGCGACTGGATGCCGAGCGTGCTGCGCGCCGCCGACCAGCGGCTGACCGAGGTCCGCAAGGCCATCCCGGACGCCGGCGCCCTTGTCATCGCCTCCGACCAGGAGGCGGCCCGCGCCTACGCCAAGCTCATCCGTGAGATCACCGGGCACAAGGCGACCCTCGTGCTGTCCGACGACGCCGGCGCCTCCGACCGCATCGACGAGTTCAGCGGCAACGACGACCGCTGGATGGTCGCGGTCCGTATGGTGTCCGAGGGTGTCGACGTGCCGCGGCTCGCGGTCGGGGTGTATGCGACCACCATCTCCACCCCGCTCTTCTTCGCCCAGGCCGTCGGCCGTTTCGTACGGTCCCGGCGCCGCGGCGAGACCGCCTCCGTCTTCCTTCCGACGGTCCCCGACCTCCTCACCTTCGCCAACGAGATGGAGCGGGAACGGGACCACGTCCTCGACAAGCCGAAGAAGGACGGCGAGGAGGACCCGTACGCCGAGTCCGAGAAGGAGATGGAGGAGGCCAACCGGGAGCAGGACGAGGACACCGGCGAGCAGGACATGCTGCCGTTCGAGGCGCTGGAGTCCGACGCCGTCTTCGACCGGGTCATGTACAACGGCGCCGAGTTCGGCATGCAGGCCCATCCGGGCAGCGAGGAGGAGCAGGACTACCTCGGCATCCCGGGTCTTCTGGAGCCGGAGCAGGTGCAGTTGCTGCTCCAGAAGCGGCAGGCCCGGCAGATCGCGCACAGCCGCAAGAAGCCGGACACCGAGGCCGATCTGCTCGAACTGCCCGCCGACCGGCGGCCCGTGGTCACCCACAAGGAGCTGCTGGAACTGCGCAAGCAGCTGAACACGATGGTCGGCGCGTACGTCCACCAGAGCGGCAAGCCGCACGGCGTGATCCACACCGAGCTGCGCCGGGTGTGCGGCGGCCCGCCGAGCGCCGAGTGCACCGCGGGCCAGCTACGGCAGCGGATCGCCAAGGTCCAGGAGTGGGCGACGCGGATGCGGTGACGCCGACGCGTTACGCGCATGTTTCGCCGAAACCTGCGCACATATCGACGTAAAAGCGACCTACGTGTACCGGTCATTGACCGGATTCTGGACGGAGCCTTCCGCTGAGCGAACCGGATCGCTACTGTCCCGCTACGCACACGCCCCGTGGCAGCGCCGCCGCGGAGCGCAGCCGTGAAAGCGACCGTGCCCGGGAGCCGCCCCGGGCCGCCGGCCGAACGGCGGCCTCTGAGGCGCGTCGCCGACGGGACTCGGTGCCGCATCCGCCGTGAGGTGGCCGCCGTCCTCACCACTAAGGAGTGGGCGTCGTGACCGCGGAGACCTCTCAGACGCTGGACCGGGGCCTCAGGGTCCTCAAACTGCTCGCCGACACGGACCACGGACTGACGGTCACCGAGCTGTCCAACAAACTGGGCGTCAACCGGACCGTGGTGTACCGGTTGCTGGCCACGCTCGAACAGCACTCCCTCGTCCGCCGCGACCTGGGCGGCCGCGCCCGGGTCGGCCTCGGCGTGCTGCGCCTCGGCCGCCAGGTGCATCCGCTGGTACGGGAGGCTGCGCTGCCCGCCCTGCGGGCGCTCGCCGAGGACATAGGCGCGACCGCGCACCTCACGCTCGTCGACGGCGCGGAGGCGCTGGCCGTCGCCGTGGTCGAGCCGTCGTGGACCGACTACCACGTGGCGTACCGGGCCGGGTTCCGCCATCCGCTCGACAGGGGAGCCGCCGGCCGGGCCATACTCGCCGCCCGTCACCAGCCGATCGCCGAGCCCGGCTACACCCTCACCCACGGGGAGCTGGAGACGGGCGCGTGCGGGGCGGCCGCACCGCTGCTCGGAGTGAACGGGATCGAGGGCAGCGTGGGGGTCGTCATGCTGTCGGACTCGGTGCCGGAGCGGGTGGGGCCCCGGGTGCTCGAGGCCGCCCGGGAGGTCGCCGAAGCGCTGCGCTGACCGCCGCCCGGCCCGGCCCCGGCCATTCCGGCCGCACCTGGCATTAGCCGACCGGCCAAACGCCCGTCCTCCCCTCTGGCCGATCCTCTCATCGCAGCGCGCTCCCGCCTCCGCATCATCAGGGGCCATACCAGCCCCAGTGGTGGAGGGAGCAAGCGCGGTGGAGACAGTACGGACACGGCCGGGAGCCGGCCGACAGGATGGTCCCGGACGGCGGTTGACCAGGCGGCAGGCCGTCGGCGCACTCGTCGCCGAGGCCGGCGGCAGCCCGCTGCGGCGGACCATGGGCGTCGGACAGCTCACGTTGCTCAGCGTGGGCGCGACCCTGGGCACCGGCATCTTCGTCGTCCTGGGCCAGGCCGTTCCCCAGGCCGGCCCCGCGATCGTCGTGTCCTTCGTGCTCGCCGGAGTGACCGCCCTGTTCTCGGCGCTGTCGTACGCCGAACTGGCCGGCATGATCCCCGGCTCCGGCTCCTCCTACAGCTACGCCTACGCCACGATGGGCGAGCTGATCGCCTGGGTGTGCGGCTGGTGCCTGATCCTGGAGTACGGGGTGTCCGTCGCGGCGGTGGCCGTCGGCTGGGGCCAGTACGTCAACGAACTGCTCCGGCTCACCGTGGGCGTCACCCTGCCCGACGCGCTCAGCGCCCCGCCCGGCGCCGGAGGCACTCTCAACGTCCCGGCGGCCCTCATCGTCGTCCTCGCCATGACCGTGCTGCTGCGCGGGGCCAAGGAGAGCGCCGTCGCCAACACCGTCATGGTCGCCGTGAAGATCGCCGCCCTCGTGATGTTCTGCGCGGTCGCCTTCACCGCGTTCCGCGCGGGCAACTTCCAGCCGCTCTTCCCGCTGGGCACCGCCGGGATGAGCGCGGGCGCGGCCTCGCTGTTCTTCTCCTACATCGGGTTCGACGCGGCCTCGACCGCCGGTGAGGAGGCGCGCAACCCGCAGCGCGACCTGCCCCGCGCGATCATCCTCTCCCTCGTCCTGGTCACGGCGCTGTACGTGCTCGTCGCGGTGGCCGCGCTCGGTGCCATGCCGTGGCAGCAGTTCGCGGGGACGGAAGCCACGCTCAGCGAGGTGCTCGTGCGGTCCGTCGGCGGCGGCAGCCTCTGGCCGGTGCTGCTGTCGGTCGGCGCGGTCGTCGCCACCACCAGCGTGGTGCTCACCGTGCAGTACGGGCAGATCCGCATCCTGTTCGCCATGTCCCGGGACGGCCTGGTGCCGCCGCTGTTCTCCAAGGTCCATCCCGCCACGGGCGTGCCCCGCGCCAACACGGTGATCGTCTCGGCGTTCATCGCCGTGCTCGCCGCCCTCGTCCCGCTGGGCAGCCTCGCCGACGCCACCAGCATCGGCACGCTGTTCGCCTTCCTGCTGGTCAACCTGGCCGTCGTCCTGCTGCGCCGGCGCAACCCCGACGCACCCCGCTCCTTCCGGGTCCCCTTCTCCCCGGTGACCCCGGTCCTCGGCATGGGCTTCTGCGTCTACATGCTGTTCAGCCTCGGCACGGACACCTGGATCGCGTTCGCCGCCTGGATGGCGGCCGGCCTGGTGGTCTACGGGCTGTACGGGATCCGCCACTCCAAGCTCGACCAGGCGCCCGAACTCCAGGAGCGCGCATGACCTCTCTCGACCTCACCGCGGACGTCGCCACCCTCACCCGGGACCTCGTCGACATCCCCTCCGAGAGCGGCGACGAGACACGGATCGCGGACGCCGTCGAAGCGGCTCTCCAGGGCCGTGCGCACCTTGTCGTCGAACGCGTCGGCAACTCCGTCGTCGCACGAACCGCCCCGCGAACTCCGGCCGGCCCCCGGGCGGGTGGGACCCCCGCCGACCGCCCCGAACGGGTCGTCGTCGCCGGCCACCTGGACACCGTGCCCGCGGCGGGGAACCTGCCCTCCACGACGGACCAGGACCGCATCCACGGCCTCGGCGCCTGCGATATGAAGGGCGGCGTCGCCGTGGCCCTGCGCCTCGCCGCCACCGTCACGGCGCCGGTGCGCGACATCACCTACGTCTTCTACGAGTGCGAGGAGGTGGAGGGGGACCGCAACGGTCTGCGCCGTATCGCCGCGGAACGGCCCGACCTGCTCGAGGCCGACCTGGCGATCCTGATGGAGCCCTCGGACGCCGGAGTCGAGGCGGGATGCCAAGGGGTCCTGACCGCCGACATCACGGTCCGCGGCGAGCGGGCGCACACGGCACGGCCGTGGAAGGGCGCCAACGCCGCCCACCGCGCGGCCCGCGTGCTGCAACGGCTCGCCGACCACACCGCGGAGCGCGTCGTCATCGACGGACTGGAGTACCGGGAGAGCCTGAGCGCCGTCGCCGTACGGGCCGGGGTCGCAGGCAACGTCGTACCCGACGAGTGTGTCGTCACCGTCAACCACCGGTTCGCCCCCAGCCGTTCGCCCGAGGAGGCGGAGGCGTCCATCCGGAGCCTGTTCCCGGAGTACGACGTCCATGTCACCGAGGTCGTCCCGGGCGCGCTTCCCGGCCTCGGCCGGGAAGCGGTCGCCTCGCTCGTCCGCGCCCTCGCCGTCACGCCCCGCCCCAAACTCGGCTGGACGGACGTCGCCCGCTTCGCCGGGCTCGGTACGCCCGCGGTCAACTACGGACCCGGGGACCCGGCGTTGGCGCACACGGCGGGGGAGTATGTGCCCGTGGCGCAGCTTCGGGAGTGCGAGATTCGGCTCAGGGACTGGCTCACCGCGCCGACGTCCGCCCAGCTCTTCGACGACAGGACCCAGCGCCCCGGCACTAGAGCTGCGCCAGCAGCCTCAACTGGAGCCACAGCACCAGCCGTTCGTCGGGATCGTCCAGGGCGATCCCGACGTGCTGCTGGGCCTGTCTGAGGCGGTAGCGGCAGGTGTTCGGATGCACCGCGAGCAGCTTCGCCGCGCCCGCCATGTCGCAGCCCGACTCGAACCAGGCGAGCAGGGTGCGCGCGTAGTCGGTGCCGTGCTCGGCGTCGTGTGCGAGGACGTCCTGCCAGGCGCCCGCGCCCAGCTCCCGCCGCTCGCGGAGCACCTCGGACAGCCGCATCAGGGTGAGCCGGGGCCGTACCCCGGCCGCCGACGCCACCGGGAGCTCCGGCCCGAGCACCCGCAGGACGAGGTCCGCGTCGTCCCGGGACGCCGGCACCCCGGCGAGAGAGGGAACGACCTCGCCGAGTCCGGCCCGGACCGGCACCCGCAGTGCCTGACCGGCCCGCCGCACGATGTCGTCGGCCAGCCGCAGATGGCGCTGCTCATGAGTGCGCCTCGCGCCCGCCGCCGCGGCCGCCGGAAGACCGGGCGCGGGCAGCAGCGCGTAGACCACCCCGTCGACGAGCACACACGCGTGCCGCCCGTAGCGTGCCTCGCACTGGAGCCGTACGAGGTCCAGCAGCCGCAGCGCGGTCTGCTCGCCGTCCGGGGCGGGAACCGTCGAGTCCAGGGCGAACGCGGCCACCCGCACGGCCTGCAGACCGAGCCTGAGCGCGGCGGACTCCGGGTCGGCGGCGCCCTCCAGCAGACGGCGCAGCAGGTCGCCGTCCTGGTGCCGGGCCAGCTCCTGCGCGGCACGCGCCCGCAGCAGCAGCAGCGCCGCCGTGGACGCGCCCTGCGCCAGCGCCTCCTCGGCGTCGGGCGCGAGCCGTCCGCCGTCCACGACCCAGAGTGAGCCCAGGGTCTCGCCGCCGGCGCGCACGGCGACGGCGAGCCGCGGCAGGGCGCCCGCGAGCGCGGGCAGCCGCACCGGGCCCCGGGCCGCGAAGACCGTCCGGTACTGCTCGGTGTTCTCCGGGCTGCCCGGCACCCGCAGTCCGAGGATCCCCTGGCGGCGGTCCTCGTCGGTCGCCTGCCCCGGCACGGTCGAGTACGCGAGGATCCGCTGCCTGGGGTCCTCGATCGCGGTGGCCCCGCCGACCGCCGCCGCCACCGCGTCGGCCAGCGCGAACAGCTCCCCTCGCGTGTCCCCGCCGCCCGCGGCCGCCGGGCGCGCCCCGATCGCGGACGCCAGCAGCAGATGCACCTGGTGCCAGGCCGCGTCCTCGTCCACGGACAGCAGCGCCACCCCCGCCGACTCCGCCTCGGCGACGGGCCCGCCCGCGCCGCGTACGACGACGCCCGTCATCCCGGCTTCCGCGGCCGCCCTGGTCAGTGGTCCGGCGGCCGGGGCCCGCACGCCCACCGCCAGCAGCAGCGCTCCCGGCGCCCGGGGCGGCAGAGCGCCGGCGTCGTACAGCAGCGCCTCGGTGACGGGCGCGCCGAGGCCGGCGGGCGCGGTGAGCAGCCGGACGGAGGGCTCACCGACGACATCCAGCAGGTCACCGAGGGTGCGGGCGTCCATTGGCGTCCTCGCTCCGGTCGATTGCGGTTCTGGCGATTGGAGAATCTCATCAGGAAGCTAGGCCGGATTTGGCCTCCCGCACAACGTGGGGTGCGCCACGAGCTGGCCAGACTCGACTCATGACAGCAGCACCGGAACAGTCGGCGGCCCGTGAGCGGGCGGCGCGGCTCGCCGACGCCGCGGCGCGCAGCGCCGGCGTCCATCTGCGGACCGTGGACGACGTGGCGGGCCTCGCCGCCGTGGCCGACTTCTTCAGCGATGTGTGGCGGACACCCCGGAGCACCCCGCCGTACCCGGCGGAGGTGCTGCACAGCCTGGTGCACGCGGGCGGGGCCGTGCACGCCGCGTTCGCCGGCGACCGGCTGGCCGGGGCCTCGGTCGCCGTGTTCGGGCGGCCCGCCGACACATGCGCCTACTCCCTCGTGGCGGCCGCCGACCGCGGCCTCGGCTATGCGGTGAAGCAGGCCCAGCGCGCCTGGCTACTGGAGCGCGGGGCCCGCACCCTGCGCTGGACCTTCGACCCGCTGGTCGGCCGCAACGCCCGATTCAACCTGGTGAAGCTGGGCGCGACCGGCAGCGAGTACCTCGTGGACTTCTACGGTCCGATGACCGACGGCGTGAACGACGGCGACGAGAGCGACCGGCTGACGGTGACCTGGGATCTGGCGGCACCCCGTAAGCCGGACGAGATCGCCGGCCGTGCCGCCGCACCCGTCGCCGGCACCGCCCCGGACGGCGGCCCGCTCGCCCACCGCTCTCGCGACGGACGCCGTGTGTGGTGCCGTGTACCCGACGACATCCTCGCCCTGCGCGCCGCCGACCCGGCCCTCGCCCTGCGCTGGCGGCATGCCGTCCGCGACGTGTTCGTGGCGGCCTTCGCCGAGGGGCGCACGGCGACGGGCATGTCCCGGGACGGCTGGTACACGCTCACCCGCGAGGAGGACTCCCCGGCATGAAGCTCGAACGCGTCGAGATCGTCCATGTGGCGATCCCCCTGGTCACCCCGTTCCGCACCTCGTTCGGGACCATGACCACGAAGGACACCTTCCTGCTGCACGTCGTCACCGACGCCGCCGAGGGCTGGTCGGAGTTCGCGGCCGACCCCGAGCCCCTGTACTGCTCGGAGTTCGTGGCGGGCGCCGAGATCGTCCTGCGCGACTTCCTGCTGCCGCGTGTCGCCGCGCTGCCGCACCTCACCACGGTCGCGGTCGCCCCGGCCATGGCGAAGATCAAGGGGCACGAGCTGGCCAAGGCGGCCCTGGAGACGGCGGTCCTGGACGCGGAGCTGCGCGCGCACGGCATGCCCCTGGCCACCTACCTGGGGGCCGTAAGGGACCGGGTGCCGGCCGGCGTGTCCGTCGGCATCAAGGGCTCGCTCCCCGAACTGCTGGACGACGTCGAGCGATATCTCGCCGAGGGCTATGTCCGGATCAAGCTGAAGATCGAGCCCGGCTGGGACGTGGAGCCCGTACGGGCCGTCCGCGAGCGCTTCGGGGACGCACTTCCGCTCCAGGTCGACGCGAACACGGCGTACACGCTCGCCGACGCCGAACACCTCGGGAAGCTGGACGAGTTCGGGCTGCTGCTCATCGAGGAGCCGCTGGAGGAGAACAATCTCCACGCCCACGCACGGCTCCAGCAGCGCATCGCGACCCCCGTCTGTCTGGACGAGTCCCTGCACAACGCCCGCGACACCGCCTCCGCGATCGCCATGGACGCCTGCCGTGTCGTCAACGTGAAGCCCGCACGGGTCGGCGGCTACCTGGAAGCCCGCCGCGTGCACGACGTGGCACACGCGCACGGGGTGCCGGTGTGGTGCGGCGGCATGCTGGAGACGGGCATCGGGCGGGCGCCCAACCTCGCGCTGGCCGCCCTGCCCGGCTTCACGCTCCCCGGTGACACCTCGGCGTCCGCCCGCTACTTCGCCGAGGACATCACCGAGCCGTTCGTGCTCCAGGACGGCCATCTGCCGGTGCCGTCGGCGCCCGGCATCGGCATCGCGCCGCTCCCGGGGGCGCTGCGGCGTTTCACCGTCGGGCGCAGAGACCTGTTCGGGCCCGGCGACCTGTACGGGGGCTGAAGTCCTTGTCACGTTAGATTGATCCCGTGCTCTCTCGCCTCTCCCGCCCCAAGGCCGTCGCCGTCTGCGCTCTGCCCGTCGTGGCCCTGTTCGCCACGGCGGTGTTCGTGCCGCTGCCGTTCTCCGTGGCGCAGCCCGGCATCACGGCCAACGTCCTCGGCGAGAACAAGGGCACACCCGTGATCACGGTGAGCGGGGCGCCCATGCGCACGACCACGGGCCAGCTGCGGATGACGACGATCGAGGCGACCGGCCCCGACGCGGACGTCGCGCTCGGCGATGTGATCGACGGCTGGTTCCGCACGGACCGCGCGGTGATGCCGCGCGACGCGGTCTACCCGAGCGGCAACACCGTCAAGGAGATCGAGCGGCACAACGCCGAGCAGATGCAGCAGTCGCAGGACGCGGCGAGCCGGGCGGCCCTGAGGTACCTGCACATCAGCGAGAAGGACGTCAAGGTCACGCTGAAGCTCGCGGACGTCGGCGGCCCCAGCGCGGGCCTGCTGTTCTCCCTCGGGATCATCGACAAGCTGGAGGGCGACGGCGGCGGCGGTGACCTCACGGGCGGCCGCACCATCGCCGGTACGGGCACGATCGACGCGGCGGGCAACGTGGGCGCGGTCGGCGGGGTCGCCCTCAAGTCGCAGGCAGCCCGCCGTGACGGCGCGACGGTGTTCCTGGTTCCGAAGGAGGAGTGCGCCGACGCGCGCGCGGACCTCCCGAAGGGTCTGCGGCTGGTCCCGGTGACCACACTGAACGGCGCGGTCGACGCACTGGTGGCCCTGGAGAAGGGCAAGGGCTCGGTACCGAGCTGCTGAAGCCGACCGACGGCCCGGCGGCGTTCCGCCGGGCCGTGGCGCGGTCGGCAACTGCGGAGCGCCGGGGGGCTCTTCAGGAGCGGCTCGTTCCGCTATGTTGTTACCGCTGCGTAGTTCACACCTCAACCAGGCATATGGACTACTGGTGCTGTCATGCGCATGACCGCGACGCCCTGACGCCGCTTCGCGCCCCTTTCGCGCCCCCGCTCACCGAAAGCCCCCCAGTTCGTGACCGTCTCCCTCTACGAGGCCCGACCGGCCGGTCGGCATGCGGCAGTGCCCACGGGCAGTCTGTTCCGGCGGGTCTACGCACCGCGCGCCTGCGACGCACTCGCCTACTCCATGGCGACCTATGCCATGCCCCTCGTGGTGCTGGCGACCACCGGATCCGCCTCCCTGACGGGCCTGGCCTTCGCGCTGGAGTGGCTACCGCGGGTGGCCGCGTTCAGCTTCGCCGGTGGCCTGGTGGACCGCAGCGGCGCGGCCATCGTGTGCTTCATCGCCTCGCTGGTCCGGGCCCTGGTGGTGGCGGGCGCCGGTGTCGCGCTGACCGTGCTGCCCGGGGGGACGGCCGAGACCGTCACCGTCATGGCGCTGGCCGCGGTGACCGGTGCCCTCACACAGTTCAGCTTCATCGCCAACGAGGCGGTCGGAGCCATCGTCAGCCGCCGGACCGAAGGGCAGTCCCACAAGGTGCAGTCGGTGCTGATCGGCATCGACCAGACGGCCACCCTCGTCGGCCCGGCCCTGGGCGGCGTCCTGCTCCTGACCGGTCCGACCCGTATGCTCGCCTGCCTGAGTGTGCTGTCCTTCCTGTCGGCCGGGCTCGCCCTCCAGACCCCGCCCACTCCGCTGCGCGCCGGGCGCCCGGGCGGACAGGGCACGGGCGGGGGCATGCGGGAAGGCTGGAAGACCCTGCGCTCACTACCGTCCCTGCGGCGGCTGGTCGCCGGGCTGGCCTGCTCCAACCTCGCGCTCGGGCTGCTCCAGTCGGCCAGCCCCGTCCTCGTGGAGGGCCGCTTCGGCCGGTCCCCGGCCGCCGTCGGCACGCTCTGGTCGGTCGCCGCCGCCGCCACCCTGGTCGCCGTCACCTGCTGCCGGTTCGCGCTCAACCGGCTGGGCCTGTGGGGGGTCGGCGTCATCAGCGCGACGATCGCGGCCGCCGCCTGTCTCGCCGTGCCCGCGGCCCCCTCCTACGCCGGCTACACGGCCCTCGTGGCCCTGTTCATGGCCGCCGACGGCGGGCTCACCGTGGTCCTGCGCACCCTGCGCTCGCTGATCATCCCGCCCGCGGCCTTCGGCACCACCCTCTCCCTGACCATCCTGCTTCTGCTGCTGCCCTTCCCCGTGGCCGGCGTCGTGCTCGCCCTCACCCCGCCGCCGTATCTCACCGACGCCATGGGAGCGTGCGCACTGGTGCAGGCCCTGACCCTGCTCGTCACCTTCGTACGGCTGCGCAAGGACCCCGTGCTGCGCGCCACCGCGGATCCGGCCCGCCGCGGGTCCTGAGCCGGCCGCCCGGCGGGAGCCGCCGGATGCCCACGGGCCGGTGCACCCAGGTCCGATCCCGGGTCCTGCGACGCTAGTGCCCCAACAGGCGACGTTCGCCCCGTCGCGACGGGCAAAAAGTGCGTGCCGGGGCACTAGGCCCGCTCCTGGTCCTGCGCCGCCTGTTCCACCAGCGGGATGATCCGCAGCGGAACCGGGTTTTCCATGACGATCGCCGTCGAGGCGCGGACGATGCCCTCGAAACCGACCACCCGGTCGATCACCCGCTGGAGATCGGCGTTGGAGCGGGCCACCAGACGGCACAGCATGTCCCCGCTGCCGGTGGTGGTGTGCAGTTCCAGGACCTCGGGCACGGTCGCCAGGTGGGCGCGCACGTCCGGGCCCTGGCCCTGGCGGATCTGGAGCGTGGCGAACGCCGTGACGGGGTAGCCCAGCGCGGCCGGTTCCACCTGGGGCCCGAAGCCGCGGATCACCCCGTGCGCCTGGAGGCGGTCCAGGCGAGCCTGGGCCGTACCGCGGGCCACCCCGAGCCGCCGGGACATCTCCAGCACGCCGATCCGAGGCTCGCGAGCCAGCAGCACGATGAGCCGGGCGTCCAGATGATCGATCGCCATACCGCACTCCCCGATGGTCATCCTGTACAGAACGCCCGGCACTCCGG
Source organism: Streptomyces sp. NPDC046931 (assembly GCF_040644655.1). Taxonomy (NCBI): domain Bacteria; kingdom Bacillati; phylum Actinomycetota; class Actinomycetes; order Kitasatosporales; family Streptomycetaceae; genus Streptomyces; species Streptomyces sp. NPDC046931. Next base: position 94,757 of record NZ_JBEYWX010000013.1, on the reverse strand, counting down.
GCGCCTTGCTGGGCAGATTGCCCAGCCGATACACAAACTATTGCGCACCTTGCGGAGACGGGTGAGGCTGCGGACATGACGCAGACCACACACCACACTCCTGACACCGCGCGCGAGGCAGACCCCTTCCCGGTCAAGGGAATGGACGCGGTCGTCTTCGCCGTGGGCAACGCCAAGCAGGCCGCGCACTACTACTCCACCGCCTTCGGGATGCGGCTCGTGGCCTACTCCGGACCGGAGACCGGCAACCGCGAGACCGCCTCGTACGTCCTGGAGAACGGCTCCGCCCGTTTCGTCCTCACCTCGGTCGTCAAGCCCGCCACCGACTGGGGCACCTTCCTGGCCCGGCACGTGGCCGAGCACGGTGACGGTGTGGTCGACCTCGCCATCGAGGTTCCGGACGCGCGCGCGGCGTACGCGTACGCGATCGAGCACGGCGCCCGCTCGGTCGCCGAGCCCTACGAGCTGAAGGACGAGCACGGCGTCGTCGTCCTGGCCGCGATCGCCACCTACGGCGAGACCCGCCACACCCTGGTGGAACGCACCGGCTACGACGGCCCCTACCTCCCCGGCTACGTCGCCGCCGACCCCATCGTCGAGCCGCCCGCGCACCGCACCTTCCAGGCGATCGACCACTGCGTCGGCAACGTCGAACTCGGCCATATGGACGAGTGGGTCGGGTTCTACAACAAGGTCATGGGCTTCACGAACATGAAGGAGTTCGTGGGCGACGACATCGCGACCGAGTACAGCGCGCTGATGTCCAAGGTCGTCGCCGACGGGACGCTCAAGGTCAAGTTCCCGATCAACGAGCCCGCCATCGCCAAGAAGAAGTCCCAGATCGACGAGTACCTGGAGTTCTACGGCGGCCCCGGCGTGCAGCACATCGCGCTCAACACCAACGACATCGTGCGCACGGTCCGTACGATGCGCGCGGCCGGTGTGCGGTTCCTCGACACCCCGGACTCGTACTACGACACCCTCGGCGAGTGGGTCGGCGACACCCGCGTCCCCGTGGAGACCCTGCGCGAGCTGAAGATCCTCGCCGACCGCGACGAGGACGGCTATCTGCTCCAGATCTTCACCAAGCCGGTCCAGGACCGCCCGACGGTCTTCTTCGAGATCATCGAGCGCCACGGCTCCATGGGGTTCGGCAAGGGCAACTTCAAGGCGCTGTTCGAGGCGATCGAGCGCGAGCAGGCCAAGCGCGGAAACCTGTGACCCGCCCGCCCGTGCCTCCGGGGCCCTGACACCAGGGTCCCGGAGGGGGGCCACGGCGGTCGCCCCGTGGGCTTCCCACCGCAGTCCCCGGGTGCGACGCTGTGATCATGAGCCGTATCGAAGCCCCGCGCGACGAAGTCACCGGCAACCTCCTCGACCGTCTCCGGGCGGGCCTGCCCCCCGAGGCCGTCCTGGCCGACCCCGACGTCACGGCCTCGTACGCGAACGACATGGCGAGCTTCTGCGCGGCCGGCACCCCGGCCGTGGTCGTGCTGCCGCGCACCGTCGAGCAGGTCCAGCACGTCATGCGGACCGCCACCGAACTGCGGGTCCCGGTCGTCCCGCAGGGCGCCCGCACCGGCCTTTCGGGCGGGGCGAACGCCTCCGACGGCTGCATCGTGCTCTCGCTCACGAAGATGGACCGGATCCTGGAGATCAGTCCGGTCGACCGCATCGCCGTAGTCGAGCCGGGCGTCGTCAACGCCACGCTCTCCCGCGCGGTGGGCGAACACGGCCTGTTCTACCCGCCGGACCCCTCCAGTTGGGAGATGTGCACGATCGGCGGGAACATCGGCACGGCCTCCGGCGGCCTGTGCTGCGTCAAGTACGGGGTCACCGCCGAGTACATCCTCGGCCTCGACGTCGTCCTCGCCGACGGCCGCCTGCTGTCCACCGGCCGCCGCACCGCCAAGGGCGTCGCCGGATACGACCTCACCCGGCTCTTCGTCGGCTCCGAGGGCTCGCTCGGCGTCGTCGTCCGCGCGATCCTGGCCCTGCGGCCCAAGCCGCCGCAACCGCTGGTGCTGGCCGCCGAGTTCGCCTCAGCGGCCGCGGCCTGCGACGCCGTGTGCCGCATCATGGCGGGCGGACATGTGCCCTCCCTGCTGGAACTGATGGACCGTACGACCGTCAAGGCCGTCAACGACCTCGCGCACATGGGCCTGCCGGAGACCACCGAGGCGCTGCTGCTCGCCGCCTTCGACACCCCGGACCCGGCCGCCGACCTCGCCGCGGTCGGCACGCTGTGCGAGGCCGCGGGCGCCACCCAGGTCGTCCCGGCCGACGACGCCGCCGAGTCCGAACTCCTGCTCAAGGCCCGCCGGTTGTCGCTCACCGCGCTGGAGGCCGTCAAGGGCACGACGATGATCGACGACGTGTGTGTGCCCCGCTCGCGGCTGGGCGACATGCTCGAAGGGGTCGAGCGGATCGCCGAGAAGTACGGCCTGACGATAGGCGTCTGCGCGCACGCCGGCGACGGCAACACGCACCCGACCGTCTGCTTCGACGCCCAGGACCCCGGCGAGTCGCGGCGCGCCCGTGAGTCCTTCGACGAGATCATGCAGCTCGGCCTGGAACTCGGCGGCACGATCACCGGGGAGCACGGGGTGGGCGTGCTGAAGAAGGAGTGGCTGGCGCGCGAGATCGGCCCGGTGGGCGTGGAGACGCACCGGGCGATCAAACAGGTCTTCGACCCCCTGGGTATCTTGAACCCGGGCAAGGTCTTCTGAGGGTTCTCAGGGGAGCCCGCCGGTGCCAACGCGCGTTTCCGAGAACTTTCTTTCGGGTGTGTCCCGGGTGTGTGAAGGGAGTGCGCGCTGTCGCCCGGAAAGGGGTGGGAACGGGCGGAGCGGCCGTGCCCCCTGCCCGCTTCTGATAGATGTGGATGCCCACACGACCCCCCGAGCAGATACGGGACGACGGACATGAGCGCCCCCACCCCGGCACCCGGTGACGACAGGCCCCGCGAAGGGTACTACCCGGATCCGTCCATTCCCGGATACGTCCGGTACTGGAACGGGGCCGCCTGGGTGCCCGGGACCAGCAGGCCGGCGCCCACCGACGGCACACCGCCGGCCCCGCCGTCCTCGACGGACCCCGCTGGGCCCTCCGTGGAGGAGACGGGCCCGCACTTCTTCGACGAGGACCCGGCCGACGAGCCCGGCCCGGCGAACCCGGCCGGAGACCCGCACGGCAGCCGTCCGCAGCCCGCCTCGGCCTGGGGCGCCGACCGATCCCGGCAGTCGGGGTTCGGTCGAGACCAGGACCGCCGGGTGGCCTGGGGCGGCTCCGGGACCGCCGACCCGCGGATCCCGCTCGCGGGCAAGCCCGACGGCAGGGCGACCAGCACCGACGGCACCGCGACGTTCCCGCCCGCCGCGACCGGATCCGGCCCGGGCGCGGACCCCGCGCCCTCCGAGAGCACCATGGCGTTCCGTGCGCTCTCCCAGCGCACGGGGGAGCAGGGCGACGGCGCGGGGGCGGCCGGTTCCGGCCCGGGGCAGACGGCCGCACGTACGCCGAGCGTCCAGGCCGCGGGCCGCCAGGCGCTCGGCCTGGACCCCAAGGCGCCTCAGGCCGCCCCGCCAGGGAACGCCCAGGCGCCGCAGGCCGCGGCACCGACGGCGCCGGCGGCGGGAACGTCCGTGCAACAGCCGGCCGGGAGCCCGCCGCAGCAGCCGGCCGGTTCGCTCGCCCAGCAGCCCGCAACGAGCCTGCCGCAGCAGCCCACGGGGCCTTCCGCGCCCTCGGCCGCGGGCCCGGGCGCGCCGTCGCCCACGGGCTCCGCCACGCCCATGACCACGGGCCCCGGCGGCGGCCAGCCCTCGTGGGCGCAGCAGGTCCACCGGCTTGCGAGCGCGGCCGGCGACGGTGACCGGCCGCCCGCGCCGTGGAAGCCGCCGGTGGAGGACCCGTTCCTGGCGGCCGCCCGGGAGCAGGCGGCGGCCCGGCCCGCCGGTCTCGGCAAGCGGCTGGCCGCCCGGTTGCTGGACACCCTGATCGTGGGGGCGGTCACGGGCGTGGCCGCGGTACCGCTGGCCACCAAGGCGATCGACCACATCAACGGCAAGATCGACGCGGCCAGGCTGTCCGGGCGGTCCGTCACGGTCTGGCTGCTCGACGGCACGACCTCGGTCTATCTCGCCATCGTGCTCGCCGTGCTCCTCGGTTTCGGCGTGCTCTACGAGGTGCTGCCCACCGTCCGGTGGGGCCGCACGCTCGGCAAGAAGCTGTGCGGCCTGGAGGTGCGGGACATCGAGGGCCATGAGCCGCCGACCTTCGGGCCGGCCCTGCGGCGCTGGCTCGTCTACAGCGTTCCTGGCGTGCTGGGTGTCGGTGTCGTCGGCGTCCTGTGGTGCCTGTTCGACCGTCCCTGGCGCCAGTGCTGGCACGACAAGGCGGCGCACACGTTCGTGGCGGGCTGACCCGGACGGACCTCTACGGATGCGGAGCCGCGGGGTTCGCGGTCGACTCGGGCCATGAGCACCGAACCGCCGCCCCCCGGCTCCGGGGACTCTCCGGAGGACGACCCGTTCAGGAAGAAGCAGCCCCCGTCGTCCGAGGGCGGCGGTCCCGCGTACGGCAGCGAGCCCCCGCCCGGCGGGGGCCCCTACGGGGAGGGAGGCCCCTACGGGCCGCCGCCGGGGGGTGGGGGCCCGTACGGCGGCGGCGCCCCGTACGGGGAGGGAGGCCCCTACGGTCCCTACGGCGACACGGATCCCCTCGCCGGAATGCCCCCGCTGGCCGACAGCGGCAAACGTGTGCTCGCCCGGATCATCGACATGATCATCGTGGGGGTGGTGGTCTGGCTGCTGTCCTGGGTGTTCCGCACCACCGAGTACAACGTGGAGGCGGGCAGGATCGAGTACGGCAAGTCCGTCGGCCAGTCCGTGATCGCCGCCGTGCTCTACATCGCGTACGACACCGTGATGATCTCCCGGTCGGGCCAGACGATCGGCAAGATGCTGCTGAACATGCGGGTGGCCAACCTGGAGAACGGTTCCACCCCCTCGGTGCAGGCCGCGCTGATCCGCGCGGCCGTGCTGTGGCTGCCGTTCGCGTTCTGCTGCGCCTGTGTCTGGACCGCCATCTGCGGCGGCTGGAGCTTCTTCGACCGGCCCTACAAGCAGGGACTGCACGACAAGGCGGCCAGGACCGTGGAGGTCAGCACGGTGTGACCGGTCCGGGGCGCAGGGGACGGCCCGGAGAGCAGCGGGCGGGATGCCCGATTCAGCGGTTGGCCGTCTCGTGCACGGACTCGGCGGGTGTGGCGGAGCCGACGGATGCCGTCGGGCGTCCGTCCTGGGCGGACGGCCGGCCGGCGGACCGCGCGCCGGACGACGCGGGCCGCGGCAGGGGAACCGTCACGGCGACCAGGAGCCCGAGGGCGAGCGCCGCGAGGGCGATCACGGTGATCCCCAGGCCCGAACTCGTCTGGGACAGCAACAGCATGGCGAGGGTCGAGAAGATCACGGTGCAGGAACCGTAGGCGAGCTGTGCGGCGTTCGGACGAGGCATGGCGATTCCTCGGGGTGGGGGTCTCCCCCCGTGCCTCTCGCGATGGGGGAGGATGCGGACAACTGCGGACGACTATGGGGCACTTGGGGCGTAGCTGAGAATCGTGGCCTGACAACGGTGTCGACAGCGCAATCCGTCGTCGTTTCGACGCTCCGCCTATCGACTCTATTCGCCTCCATGCCCGAGGGGAACGGCCGGTAAGCGTGACCTAACCCACGGTGCCGATGCATTGGGGGCGCACGGAGTCATGCAGTCCACCAACTGGACGGACATGCGCGCCGGTTGACAGGGGACTATGCCGTCTGCAAGCCGTCCGTGTGCCGTGCGTCCGCCGTTCGCATGGGGTTCGTATACCGAACATCTCGTCCTCCTAATGCATTTGACCTGTCCAAGTCAAGGTCTGTCTTTTCTCGTAAACCTCCGGTCAAATGTCGTCACTTGACACACGCGTACCCCGCGCGCGGACCTCCCTACGACCAGGACCCCCTTCCGCGCGCACGGACGCGTCGGGGAGGACTTCAAGTGACCAGTAGACCCTGGACGTTCAGAGCAGCCGCGACCGTCGTCGCGCTCGCGGCGGCCACCGCCACTCTCTCGACGTCCGCCATAGCCCAGGGCAGCGGAAACGCCTCCGCGGCCCACGTCGACCGGCACGACCCGCAGCCGGTCGCGACCAGGGAGCACAACTTCGACGGACCGCTGAGCAAGACCCAGGAGGCTCAGCGGGAAGAAGCGCTCAACCGGGTCATATCCGGAAAGGCGACGGTCGCCGACCGTGGCGCCTCCAAGGTGGTGAAGCTCAGCAGCGGCAAGTACGTCGAACTCGCCCGCGAGCGTACCGACAAGATCTTCACCATCCTCGCGGAGTTCGGCACGAAGACGTCGCCGGAGTACGGCGGCACGGCCGGCCCCAAGCACAACCGGATAGCCGCGCCGAACCGCGCCACGGACAACAGCACCGAGTGGCAGTCGGACTACAACCGGCAGCACTACCAGGACCTCTACTTCTCCACGGACCCGAAGAAGAAGTCCCTGAAGCAGTTCTACGAGAAGGCGTCCTCCGGCCGCTACTCGGTCGACGGCCAGGTTCAGGACTGGGTCAAGGTCGACTACAACGAGGCCCGGTACGGCAGCAACAAGTGCGACACCTGCGCGTGGAACCTGGTTGCCGACGCCCTGACGAAGTGGGTCGCCCAGCGCAAGGCCGCCGGTGACACCGACGCCCAGATCAAGGCCAAGGCCGCCCAGTACGACAAGTGGGACCGCTACGACTACGACGGCGACGGCAACTTCAACGAGCCCGACGGGTACATCGACCACTTCCAGGTCGTGCACGCCGGTGAGGACGAGTCCGCGGGTGGCGGAGCCCAGGGCGAGGACGCGATCTGGGCCCACCGCTGGTACGCGTTCGGCACGGACTCCGGCAGGACCGGCCCCGAGGGCAACAGGCTCGGCGGCACGCAGATCGGTGACACCGGTATCTGGGTCGGCGACTACACCATCCAGCCGGAGAACGGCGGACTCGGCGTCTTCGCCCACGAGTACGGCCACGACCTGGGCCTGCCCGACAACTACGACACCACCGGCAACGCCGACAACTCCACCGGGTTCTGGGACCTGATGTCCTCCGGCTCCTGGCTCGGCACCGGCAAGAACAGCATCGGCGACACCCCCGGCGACTTCACCGCCTGGGACAAGCTCCAGCTGGGCTGGCTGAAGTACCGGACCGTCACCTCCCGCGCCACATCGGTGACGAAGATCGGGTACACGGAGTACAACACCAAGGACCCGCAGGCGCTGGTCGTCGCGCTGCCGAAGAAGACCGTCACCACGGATCTGATTCCCCCGGCGAGCGGCTCGTACCAGTGGTGGAGCGGCAGCGGCAACGGGCTCAACAACACGCTGACCCGCGATGTCGACCTCACCGGCAAGTCGTCGGCCACGCTGTCCCTCAAGGGCTACTACGACATCGAGCAGAACTACGACTTCCTGTACACGGAGGTCTCCGCCGACGACGGCGCCACCTGGACGCCGGTGGACGGCACGGTGAACGGCGCCGCGATCCCGCGTGACGCCAGCCACCAGCCCGCGCTGACCGGCACCCTCGACAAGTACGGCGCCCTGGTCTACCCGCTGGACGCCTACGCCGGAAAGAAGATCAAGCTGCGCTTCCGCTACACCACCGACACCGGTGTGGCCAAGAAGGGCTTCGCGGCGGACGACATCGCCATCACCGCCGACGGCTCCTCCCTCTTCACCGACGGCGCCGAGAACGGCAACGGTGACTGGGCGGTGAACGGCTTCTCGGTCAAGGGCGCGTCCTACAGCGGCGACTACGCCCAGTACTACATCGCCGAGAACCGCCAGTACGTGTCGTACGACACGACCCTGAAGACCGGCCCGTACAACTTCGGCTTCCAGAACACCAAGCCGAACTGGGTGGAGCACTACCCGTACCAGAACGGTCTGCTGGTCTGGTACTGGGACACCTCGCAGGCGGACAACAACGTCAGCGAGCACCCGGGCCAGGGCCTCATCCTGCCCGTCGACGCCCACGCCAAGCCGCTGAAGTGGACGGACGGCACCTACCTGCGCACGCGCATGCAGGGCTACGACTCCCCGTTCACCCTGGAGTCCACGGACGCGATCACGCTGCACAACAACGGCGTGGCCACCAAGATCAAGAGCCAGCGGGGCGTCGGGGTCTTCGACGACCACAAGGGCACCTACTACTACTCCGCGACTCCGTTCGCGAGCGTGAAGGTGCCGGACACCCACACGAAGATCAGGCTGCTGCGGCAGACGAAGAACGGCAGCGTACTGACAGTGGCGGTGCAGCCGTCCCGGTGACACCCGCCGGATGATCTCGTCCGGAGTGGAACCGCTCACAAACTGAACAGCGTTTGCGCAGGTCAGAGCATGATCGGCCGCGACCCTCTGGCGGGTCGCGGCCGTTCGTGTTTAGGTGCGTCCTGTGGCTCTCTTATTGACATCAGGTCTCACGGGGGTGTGAACGCGCATGGCCGCAGGAGGTTTCTGCAAGCTGCCGAGCGGCAGTGTGGTGGTGGCGCTGAACCTGCCCAGCCCGGGTTCGGCGGGCGGTTTCGTCCGCGTGCTGGTGCTCGCCCAGAACCGCGCCCGGGCGCTGACGCGCCTGCGCAATCTGGGCCTGCGCGCGGTGTATCTGCGTGGCAACGCGGCCCCGCCGACCCCCGACGAGATCACCGCGGTCCTGCACCATCCCGACGGCCTGATATGGCGCACGGCCCCCGACAGCGCGGCCCAGGAACTGTCGCAGGAGCTGTGGCATCCGATCAGGGCCCTGCTGCGCCAGAAGGCGCCGCAGGCCTGAGCTGCACGGGCTACACCACCGGCTTGCCGGACAGCTCCACCCCGGCTTCCCGGAGCTCCTCGAGCGCCCGCTGCGTGGTCTGCTCGGACACCCCGGCGGTCAGGTCCAGCAGCACGTGGGTGCGGAAACCGTTCCGTACGGCGTCCAGGGCGGTGGCGCGCACACAGTGGTCCGTGGCGATGCCCACCACATCCACCTCGTCGATCTCCCGCTCCCGCAGCCAGTCGGCCAGCGGCACCCCGTTCTCGTCGACCCCCTCGAACCCGCTGTACGCCGCCGAGTACGCCCCCTTGTCGAAGACGGCGTCGATCGCCCCGGAGGCGACCGCCGGGGCGAAGTTGGGGTGGAAGCCCACGCCCTCGGTGCCGGCCACACAGTGCGCGGGCCACGAGTGCACATAGTCGGGGTTGTCGGCGAAGTGCCCGCCCGGCGCGATGTGGTGGTCCCGGGTGGCCGCGACATGGCGGTACCCGGCGGGAGCCTGCCCGATCAGCTCGGTGATCGCGGCGGCCACATCGGCACCTCCGGCCACCGCGAGGCTGCCGCCTTCACAGAAGTCGTTCTGTACGTCTACGACGATCAAGGCGCGGCGCATGGTCGGTGTCCTTCGGCTCGGCAGCGGTTCGACAGGGGAGGGGTACGGGGCCCGGCCGTCTGTACGAACTACCGAGCCTAGAGACTTCGCGGGGCGGACGGGAGGGGGCACGAGGGGGTCGGTCCGGTGCGTGGGTGCGCTGCCGTCGCATTCCCCCAGTCACCCGGTCAGAGGTACTCGGTCGGAATGACCGGTTCCCCGCGCGAGAGCTGGGTCGCCGACAGCGGCAGATTGGCGCGTGCGGCCACGTGCCGGTCGCGTGCGGCGTCCAGCGGCTCGCGGGCGACGACCTCTCCGCCCTTGATCAACTGGACCAGCAGCTGCCGGTCCGCCAGCTCGTCCGGTACCGGCCCGGTGCCCAGGACCTCGGCCTCGGCCACCCCGTCCTCGTCGAGTCGCCGCGCCGCCCACTTGCGTCCGCCGATGGACGTCTTGCCGCCGGTCGACTTCTTCGCGACCGGCACCAGCGGGGACTTCGGATCCGCCGACTCGGACCGGGCGACCAGCTTGTAGACCATCGAGCAGGTGGGGTGCCCGGAGCCCGTGACCAGCTGGGTGCCGACGCCGTACGCGTCCACCGGGGCCGCCCGCAGCGAGGCGATCGCGTACTCGTCCAGGTCCGAGGTCACGATGATCTTCGTCTTGGTGGCGCCCAGCGCGTCGAGCTGATGCCGGACCCGGTGCGCGATCAGCAGCAGATCGCCGGAGTCGATGCGGACGGCGCCCAGCTCGGGCCCGGCCACCTCGACGGCCAGCCGCACGGCCTCGGCGACGTCGTAGGTGTCCACCAGCAGCGTGGTGCCCCGGCCCAGCGACTCCACCTGGGCCCGGAAGGCGTCCCGCTCGCTGTCGTGCAGCAGCGTGAAGGCGTGCGCGGACGTCCCGACCGTGGGAATCCCGTACCGGAAGCCGGCCGCCAGGTCCGAGGTGGTGCTGAAGCCGCCGATGTACGCGGCGCGCGAGGCGGCGACGGCGGCCAGCTCGTGGGTGCGGCGGGCGCCCATCTCGATCAGCGGCCGGCCGTCGGCGGCGGAGGACATGCGGGAGGCGGCGGCCGCCACGGCGGAGTCGTGGTTGAGGATCGAAAGGATCACGGTCTCCATGAGCACGCACTCGGCGAAGGAGCCCTCGACCCGCAGGATCGGCGAGCCCGGGAAGTACACCTGCCCCTCCGGGTAGCCCCATATGTCGCCGCCGAAGCGGTATGCGGCGAGCCACTGGAGCGTCTCCTCGTCGACGATCCCGCGCTCCCGCAGGAATCCGATGACGCCCGCGTCGAAGCGGAAGTTCTCCACCGCGTCCAGGACGCGTCCGGTGCCGGCGACGACGCCGTAGCGGCGCCCTTCCGGCAGCCGCCGGGTGAAGACCTCGAAGACGGAGCGCCGCTCGGCGGTACCCGCGGCGAGAGCGGCCTGCAGCATCGTCAGTTCGTAGTGGTCGGTGAAGAGCGCTGTCGAGGGAACGTCCACCGGCAGCCCAAGGTCCGCAGTGTTCATGGGCGCTGATCGTACTCCCATCTCGTCAGTCTGACGATTTGTGCCGGTGGCGGGGGTGTCCGTTTGTGCGAGCCCCCCCTGTAGATGGCAGCATGGGCCGTGTGACGGCTCCCGCACCCCTTGAGATCGAGAAGACCGAGTCGGCGGAGGAAGAGTTCGCCGTCCCGGAACCGGACGTCCCCTGGGTGACGATCGTCCACAACGACCCGGTCAACCTGATGAGCTATGTGACGTATGTCTTTCAGATGTACTTCGGGTACACCAAGGACAAGGCCACGAAGCTGATGCTCGACGTCCACCACAAGGGCCGGGCGGTCGTCTCCAGCGGGACGCGCGAGGAGATGGAGCGCGACGTGCAGGCCATGCACGGCTACGGTCTGTGGGCCACCCTTCAGCAGGACCGCAAGTAGCGCCAGCCGTAGATCCGTCAAGCAGCGAAAAGACCCATGCCAGGACACTTCGAACCGCTCCCCGGCGGCGGCGCGGCCGTCGCGCTCGACGACGTCGAGATCTCCATCATCCGGTCGCTGGCCGTTCAGCTGCTGGAACTCATCGGGCCCGGCCCGGCCGAGGACACCCCCGACGACCCGCTGGCCGAGCTGTTCGCGGAGGGTCCGAGCGAACCGCCCTCCGACCCGGTGCTGCGCCGCCTGTTCCCGGACGCCTACGGCGGCCCCGGCGGCGGGCCGGTCTCGCCCGAGGAGGCCGACGAGCGACGCGTTTACTCCGCGGAGTTCCGCCGTTTCACCGAGAACGACCTGCGTGCGCGCAAGCGCGAGAACGCCCTCGCGGTGATCCGCTCACTGGACGGCCTGACCTCGGTGAGCGGGGAGGGCGGGGTGCTGAAGCTGGCACGCGGGGACTGTGAGCAGTGGCTGAGCGCCCTCAACGATCTGCGTCTGGCGATCGGTTCCCGGCTGGAGATCGCCGACGAGGACGACACCGACCACCTCTACGAGCTGCCGGACGACGATCCGCGCAAGCCGATGGTGATGGCGTACCTGTGGCTCGGCGGCCTCCAGGAAACCCTCGTCACAACCCTTCTGCCCTGACGGCGTCCGGACGTATGCCCTGAAGTGCGGACATCGTCCCGCGCCGGGCCCTGCTCCGGTGTTCGCTCAGAGGACGCTCAAATCCGGATAACGATCGCGTCACCGTTGCGGCCGTGTTTGTCCCATCCGGTAGTTCTTTGTCCGCTTCTTCCGGTGCGGTGCGTCACATGTCGCGCCGCCGATCAATGTTGCGGCCGTGATAAATCTTCACGACCGCCCGAGGGACACCACCCATGTCCGCTCGGGTGCGCCACCGAGTCGGCGGACCGCCGGCCAGGCACAACTCCATTACATCCGGGGGGATCGGAACCCGGTCCGAAGCCATGGGACTGGCTCGGGTCGGCGTGGAGAAAGGCGCACCAACATGACCTCATCGCAGGTCGGCAAGCAGTACGACGGCAGTGAGGCCGTGGGCGGCGACGCCCCCGAGGAGGGGTACGAGCGCGGGCTCGGCAGCCGCCAGGTCCAGATGATCGCGATCGGCGGCGCCATCGGCGTCGGCCTCTTTCTGGGTGCCGGGGCGAACATCGCCAAGGCCGGGCCCAGCCTGATCCTGATGTACGCCCTCGCGGGCGTGATCATCTTCTTCATCATGCGGGCACTCGGCGAGCTGCTCCTCTACCGCCCGGTCTCGGGCTCCTTCGCGGAGTACTCCCGCGAGTTCATCGGCCCGTTCTTCGGCTACTTCACCGGCTGGACGTACTGGCTGATGTGGGTGGTGACCGGCATGGCCGAGCTGACGGCCGCCGCGATCTACGTCCACTACTGGTTCCCGCACATCCCGCAGTGGGTGACGGCACTGGTCTTCCTGGTGGTCCTGTTCGTGGCCAACCTGATCTCGGTGAAGCTGTTCGGCGAGATCGAGTTCTGGTTCTCGATGGTCAAGGTCACCGCGCTCATCGGCATGATCGTGATCGGTCTCGGTGTGCTCACCTTCGGCTTCAGCGCGGCCGGTGACACCGCCTCGGTCGCCAACCTCTGGCAGTTCGACGGCTTCTTCCCCAAGGGCATCGGCTCCTCGCTGATGACTCTTCAGGGCGTCATGTTCGCCTACCTGGCCGTCGAGCTCGTCGGTGTGACGGCCGGTGAGTCGGAGGACCCGGAGAAGACCCTCCCCAAGGCGATCAACACCCTGCCCTGGCGCATCGCCCTGTTCTACGTCGGCGCCCTCACCGTCATCCTGTGCGTGGTGAAGTGGACCTCGTTCGCGGAGGGCGTCAGCCCCTTCGTGAAGGCCTTCGCCGTCATCGGCATCCCGGCCGGCGCGGGCATCGTCAACTTCGTGGTGCTCACCGCCGCCCTGTCGTCCTGCAACTCCGGCATGTACTCCACGGGCCGCATGCTGCGCACCCTGGCGGACAACGGCGAGGCCCCCCGGGTCTTCAGCAAGCTGTCGGCCTCCAAGACCCCGGCCCTCGGCATCACCGTCTCGGTCGCCTTCATGGGCATCGGCGTGGTCCTGAACTACGTCGTCCCGGAGAAGGCCTTCGGCTACGTCACCTCGGTGGCCACCGCGGCCGGCATCTGGACCTGGCTGATGATCCTGGTCAGCCACGTCCTGTACCGCCGTGCGGTCGACGCCGGCCGGCTGCCCGCCTCCTCCTTCCCGGCACCGGGCGGCGCGGTGTGCAGCTGGATCGCCATCGCGTTCCTGCTCTTCGTCACCTGCCTGATCGCGTACGACGCCGACTCCCGCGTCTGCCTGTACGTCATGGCCGTGTGGGCGGCCGCCCTGGCCATCGGCTGGGCCGTGCTGAAGGCCCGCAACCCGGAGGTCGCCCAGCGCCGCGAGTCGGAGCTGGAGAAGGTCGGCTGAGCGCACCGCTCACCATGTGGGCCGTTCCGTACCACCTCTCGGTACGGAACGGCCCTTCTCTTATCCTGACCCTCATGCTGACCATCACCCAGGCTCTGTACGACCGGATCATCGCCCACGCCCGCGAGGACCACCCCGACGAGGCGTGCGGCGTGGTCGCGGGTCCGGCGGGCTCCGGCCGCCCCGAGCGCTTCATCCCGATGCTGAACGCGGCCCGCTCCCCGACGTTCTACGAGTTCGACTCCGGCGACCTGCTCAAGCTGTACCGGGAAATGGACGACCTCGACGAGGATCCGGTGGTCATCTACCACTCCCACACCGCGACCGAGGCCTACCCCTCCCGCACGGACATCAGCTACGCCAACGAGCCGGGCGCCCACTACGTCCTGGTGTCCACCGCCGACACGGACGGCGCGGGCCCCTTCCAGTTCCGCTCGTTCCGGATCGTGGAGGGCGAGGTGACGGAGGAGGAGGTCACCGTGGTGGAGAGCTACTGATCCCGAGATTCGGTCAGAATTCATCCACCATGCGAGATCACACTCCGGGCACCGGCGGGGGAATCGATACGATGACCCCATGGTTTCCCACGACGTGAGCAAGAAGACGCCGGGCACGCTGCTCGTGGCGCGGCTGCACGTCGACCTGTGCAGGCTGAACAGCGCCATCTGTTGACGCAACCCTGCCGCCGTACGGCCGTGGGCCGCGGCGCCGCAACCGGCGTAGCCGGTGTTTCCTCGCGCTGCCGCGCGCCCACCGACCTGATCTCTTCCGACAGGAGCCCAAAGCCATGGCCATCGAGGTCCGCATCCCCACCATCCTCCGCCAGTACACCGACGGCCAGAAGGCCGTCGAAGGCAACGGGGAGACCCTCGCCGAGCTGTTCGCCGACCTCGAGACCCGCCACGCGGGCATCCAGGCCCGTATCGTCGACGAGGCCGCCGGCGGCGAACTGCGCCGCTTCGTGAACGTCTACCTGAACGACGAGGACGTCCGTTTCCTCGACGGCATCAACACCAAGGTCGCCGACGGCGACAATGTGACGATCCTGCCGGCGGTCGCCGGCGGCATGGCCTGACGGTCGCTGATCACCGATGCGCTACGACTCCCCGCTGGCCGCGGTGGGCAACACTCCTCTGGTGTGCCTGCCGCGGCTGTCGCCGTCCCCCGACGTCCGTATCTGGGCCAAGCTGGAGGACCGCAACCCGACCGGATCGGTCAAGGACCGGCCCGCACTCCACATGATCGAGCAGGCGGAGAAGGACGGCCGGCTGACCCCCGGCTGCACGATCCTGGAGCCCACGTCGGGCAACACGGGCATCTCCCTGGCCATGTCGGCCAAGCTCAAGGGCTACCGCATGGTGTGCGTGATGCCGGAGAACACCTCCCAGGAGCGCCGTGACCTGCTGGGCATGTGGGGCGCCGAGATCATCTCCAGCCCGGCCGCGGGCGGTTCCAACACCGCCGTGCGCGTCGCCAAGGAGCTGGCGGCCGAGCATCCGGACTGGGTGATGCTCTACCAGTACGGCAACCCGGACAACGCGGGCGCGCACTACGCGACGACCGGCCCCGAGATCCTCGCCGACCTGCCCTCCGTCACCCACTTCGTGGCCGGCCTCGGCACCACGGGAACGCTGATGGGCGTGGGCCGCTTTCTGCGCGAGCACAAGCCGGACGTGAAGATCGTCGCGGCGGAGCCCCGCTACGACGACCTGGTGTACGGGCTGCGCAACCTCGACGAGGGCTTCGTACCGGAGCTGTACGACGCGTCCGTGCTGACCACGCGCTTCTCGGTCGGCTCGGCGGACGCGGTGGCCCGTACCCGTGAACTCCTCCAGCAGGAGGGCATCTTCGCGGGCATCTCCACCGGTGCGGCCCTGCACGCCGCCCTCGGGGTCGGAAAGAAGGCCGTCCAGGCGGGCGAGAGCGCCGACATCGTCTTCGTGGTGGCCGACGGCGGCTGGAAGTACCTCTCGACCGGCGTCTACACGGCCGCCACGACGGAAGAGGCGATCGAGACACTCCAGGGCCAGCTCTGGGCCTAGGCCGCCTGCCTCTCATCAACGCGCCAACCCCCTCCTATGAGGGGGCTAAGCGCTGCTCATGGCGCGGCAAAGATCTCCCTTTGGCTATGCCCATCCTTTCGCGGTCCGGGTTACGTTCTCGCCGCGCCCTGTCATGTCACGCTCACTCGTGATCGCGGGGTGCTCAAGGTGTTCGAAGTGTCATGCCCATGATCGCGCGTCACCGCCGCTACGCGCGTCACGGCCTGTCACTCAGCTCGTGAATCCCCACTTCCGGCTGTGGCTCCGCGTACGGCCCCACCCAGGTCTGCGCGGCGCCGGCCTCAAACCGAGAGAGGCAGCACCTCATGCGTGAGTCACGCCCGAGCAAGCGGCGACGGAGCCTGCGAAGACTCCTGACCGCCGCCGTCCCCGTTCTGTCCCTCACCGTCGCCGGTCTCATGGCGGCACCGGCCGCCGGCGCCCACGGCGCCCCCGGCACCGCGCACTCCTCCCACTCCGGCCGCGTCACCCAGAACGCCAAGGCGCTGACGGACCCCAAGGCACAGACCGTCCACGCCACCGGCAAGGCGGGCCAGAAGGTGCCGACCGAGCACCTGTGCGGCAAGCCGAGCGCGGGCCACGCGTCCTGCTTCGCCCAGCGGCGCACCGACATCAGGCAGCGGCTCGCCGCGGCGGTGGCCGCCGCGCCCTCCGGCCTGAGCCCCGCCAACCTGCACAGCGCCTACAGCCTGCCCTCGACGGGCGGCTCCGGCCTCACGGTCGCGGTGGTCGACGCGTACAACGACCCCAACGCCGAATCCGACCTGGCCACCTACCGCTCGACCTACGGCCTCTCGGCGTGCACGAAGGCCAACGGCTGCTTCAAGCAGGTCGGCCAGACCGGCTCCACCACCTCGCTCCCGGCGAACGACACCGGCTGGGCCGGCGAGGAAGCGCTCGACATCGACATGGTCAGCGCCGTCTGCCCCAACTGCAACATCATCCTCGTCGAGGCCGACTCGGCGACGGACACCGACCTCGGCACCGCGGAGAACGAGGCCGTGGCGCTCGGCGCGAAGTTCGTCTCCAACAGCTGGGGCGGCTCCGAGTCCTCCTCGCAGACCAGCGAGGACACCTCGTACTTCAAGCACCCGGGTGTCGCCATCACCGTCTCCTCGGGTGACGAGGCCTACGGCGCCGAGTACCCGGCGACCTCCCAGTACGTGACCGCCGTCGGCGGAACCGCGCTGACCACCGCCTCCAACTCACGCGGCTGGAGCGAGTCGGTCTGGAAGACCAGCAGCACCGAGGGCACCGGCTCCGGCTGCTCCGCCTACGACACCAAGCCGTCCTGGCAGACCGACACCGGCTGCACCAAGCGCATGGAGGCCGACGTCTCCGCGGTCGCCGACCCGGCCACCGGCGTCGCGGTCTACGACACCTACGGCGGCTCCGGCTGGGCGGTCTACGGCGGCACCAGCGCCTCGGCGCCGATCATCGCGGGCGTCTACGCGCTCGCCGGCACCCCGGGCTCGAGCGACTACCCGGCGAAGTACCCCTACTCCCACACCTCGAACCTGTACGACGTAACGAGCGGCAGCAACGGCTCCTGCTCCACCTCGTACTTCTGCACCGCGGGCACCGGCTACGACGGCCCGACCGGCTGGGGCACCCCCAACGGCACGGCCGCCTTCTCCTCCGGCGGCGGCAGCGGCAACACGGTGACCGTCACCAACCCGGGCAGCCAGTCCACCACGGCCGGCAGCCCGGTCAGCCTCCAGATCTCGGCCACCGACAGCGCGGGAGCGACCCTCGCCTACAGTGCCACCGGTCTGCCGACCGGCCTGTCGATCAACAGCTCGACCGGCCTGATCTCCGGCACCGCCTCCACGGCGGGCACCTACAACGTGACCGTCACCGCCCAGGACTCCACCGGCGCCTCCGGCTCGGCGTCCTTCACCTGGACGGTCGGCTCCTCCGGCGGCACCTGCACGGGCGCCCAGCTGCTCGGCAACCCCGGCTTCGAGTCCGGCAACACCACCTGGACCGCCACCAGCGGCGTCATCACCGACGACAGCGGTGAGGTGGCGCACAGCGGCTCCTACAAGGCCTGGCTCGACGGCTACGGCTCCCGCCACACGGACACCCTGTCCCAGTCGGTGACCATCCCGTCCGGCTGCAAGGCCACCCTCACCTTCTCTCTGCACATCGACACGTCCGAGTCCGGCAGCACCGCCTACGACAAGCTGACGGTGACCGCCGGCTCCCAGACCCTGGCGACGTACTCGAACGTCAACGCCGCCTCGGGCTACGCCCAGAAGACCTTCGACCTGTCCTCGCTGGCCGGTTCCACGGTCACCGTGAAGTTCAGCGGGGTCGAGGACTCCTCCCTTCAGACCAGCTTCGTCGTCGACGACACGGCGCTGACGACCGGCTGACCCATCCCGCGCACCTCGGTACGAAGGGCCCCGGCCGTACATACGGCCGGGGCCCGGTGGCGGTCGGGCGGGGAAGCTGATGCGCTGGAGACAGGGATCCCGATGCACTGGAGAAACGTCACAGCAGCGCAAGGACCAGAACACCGGGCACGGGCTTGAGGAAAGGCGGCCGCCCCATGCGCCGTACGACCCCCCACGGGACCATCACCACCACCCTCGTCGCCGCTGCGGTGCTGCTGCTCGCGGGATGCGGCGGCCGGCACGGCGGGGCGGCAGACGCCGGGGGAACCCCGTCGCGGCAGACGGCCGCACCCTCGGCCTCCCCGTCGGCCTCGCCCTCCGTGTCCCCCTCGATGTCCCCCTCCGTCCCACCCTCGGCATCCACTCCGGTTCCGCCGTCCCCCACGGCGACCGGAAGGGGCTGCACGCCCGAGGTCCGGCTCACCGCCGCGGACACGGGCCGCACCGTGTGCCTGACGGCGGGCGGGCGGATCCGCCTCACCCTGGACGGCAGCGAGGACCGGCCCTGGAGCCCGGTCACCGCCACGGGCGGCGCGCTGAAGGCCGCCAATGCCGGCATCGGCAGCCGGTCCGGTGACACCGTCGCCGCCTTCGAGGCGGTCGCTCCCGGAACGGCACGGCTTGCCGCGACCCGCCCTCTGTGTGCCAAGCGCCCGGGCCAGACGTCGTGCCTGGGCATCGAGCAGTGGACGGTCACGGTGACGGTGACCAAGCCATGAGACCGCCGGGCCATGAGACCGCCGGGCCGTGAAGCCCGCAGACCATGAAGCCCAACGCCATGAAGCGCCAAGTGCTGAAACCCCAAGCCCTGAAGCCGCTCACTCCGTACCGCCGCCGGCTCACCCGGCGAGGTAGCGCACCTGGTCCCACAACGCGGGGTCCACCACGCCCAGCCGCCGCCGGAAGTCCCACAGCGGCACGTCCCGCAGTTCGTCCGTCTCCAGGAAGCTGGGCCGGCCGTGGGCGTCGGCCACCGTGCCCGGCGGCAGCGGGATCACCCCCGCGCGCTCGTCGTGGAACCTGCTGGTGATCTCGGCGACCGTGGCGCTGTCCCCGTGCACCGTGAGCACCAGACACGGCCGCTCCCGGCCGTCGGCCCGGCCCTGGGAGGGCACGTCCGCCCACCAGATCTCGGCGGGCCGCGGATGCGCCCGGGCACGGCCGGCCGGACGCGCGGCCGCACGGCGGCGCCGCCCGCCGCGCCCCCACCCGTCCACCAGCGTCGCGACCAGCGCGAGCAGCACCACCGCCGCCAGCGCCAGCCACCAGGAGGTGTCCATATGGATGACGGTACCGGCGCGTGTACCAGGACGCCCGCCCTTCCCAACTCCCGCGCGCTCTTTGGTAAGCCCGCTGCGCCCCGGGTCCAGCCGAACCGGTGACACCGCAGGTGAGTTCGCCCACAACGGCCCCTGGTGGAGGAGCGACCCGCCGTTTTGCGCCTTACGCTCGACGGACCGCACGACCCCCGTCACCGTCCCCGTCCCTGCCTTCTGCACTTATCGCCATGCGGAGGTTCCAGCTTTATGAAGCTCACCGTCGTCGGCTGCTCGGGGTCGTTTCCGTCCGCGGACTCGGCCTGCTCGAGCTACCTCGTCGAGGCCGACGGCTTCCGGTTGCTCCTCGACATGGGCAATGGCGCCCTGGGCGAGCTGCAGCGCCACTGCGGTCTCTACGACCTCGACGCGATCTTCCTCAGTCATCTCCACGCCGACCACTGCATCGACATGCTCGGGTACTTCGTCGCGCGCTACTACCGCCATGACGGCGGCCGCGCGGACCCCATCCCGGTCTACGGCCCCGAAGGCACCGAGCAGCGCCTGACCACCGCCTATGCCGACACCCCCTCGGCCTCCTCGATGAGCGAGGTCTTCGACTTCCACACGGTGAAGCCGGGCACGTTCGAGATCGGGCCCTTCACCGTCCACACGGAACGCGTGCGCCACCCCGTGGAGGCGTACGCCATCCGCCTCGAGTACGGCGGCAGGTCGCTCACGTACTCCGGCGACACGGGCCCGAGCGAGCTCCTGGAGAGCCTCGCCCGCGACACGGATCTCTTTCTGTGCGAGGCCGCCTTCACCCACGGCAAGGAGGACATCCCGGACCTCCACCTCAACGGCCGAGAGGCCGGCGAGACGGCCGCCCGCGCCGGCGCCCGCCGTCTGGTCCTCACGCACATCCCCCCGTGGACCGACCCACAGGTCAACCTGGCGGACGCCCGCGCCGTCTACTCGGGGCCGGTGGAGCTGGCGGCGCCACGGGTCTCGTACGAGGTCTAGCCCGCCGTACCGGAACCCGCACCCCTGAACGCCCGAAGGCCCCGGAACCTCATCACGGTTCCGGGGCCTTCGAGTCGCTCGGGACGTGCTCACGCCTTTGTGAGGTCCTCGACCTCCTCCTCGGGCTCGCGGCCCGGGGTGGGGAGATTGAACTTGGTGATCGCGAAGCGGAAGACGAAGTAGTAGATCGCCGCGAACACCAGGCCGATCGGGATGATCAGCCAGGGTTTGGTCGCCAGGTTCCAGTTGAGCGCGTAGTCGATGAAGCCCGCGGAGAAGTTGAAGCCGGCGTGGACACCCAGCCCCCAGGTGACGGCCATCGACACCGCGGTCAGTACCGCGTGCAGGGCGTACAGCAGGGGCGCGATGAACATGAACGAGAACTCGATCGGCTCGGTGACACCGGTGACGAACGAGGTCAGCGCCAGGGAGATCATCATGCCCATCACGGCCTTGCGGCGCTCGGGGCGGGCGGTGTGCGCGATGGCGAGGGCCGCGGCCGGCAGGCCGAACATCATGATCGGGAAGAAGCCGGACATGAACATTCCGGCGCTCGGGTCGCCGTGCAGGAAGCGCTGGTAGTCACCGGTGAAGACCTGACCCGCGCCGTCCTTGAACGTGCCGAGCTGGAACCACGCCACGGTGTTCACGAACTGGTGCATACCGATCGGGATGAGGGCACGGTTGACCAGGCCGAAGAGGGCCGAGCCCGTGGCGCCGAGCCCGGTCATCCACTCGCCGAAGCTGGTGATGCCATCGCCGATCGGCTCCCAGACGAGGCTGAAGAAGACGCCCACGAGCGCGCCGACGAAGGCCATCAGGATCGGCACCAGCCGGCGGCCGTTGAAGAAGCCGAGCCAGTCGACGAGCTTGGTGCGGTGGAACCGCTGCCACATCACGGCCGAGAGCAGACCCATGATGATGCCGCCGAGCACACCGGGGTTGTTGTACGTCGCCGCGACGATCGAGCCCTTTTCGATGTGCTCAGGCGTCAGCGGGAACGCCTCGAGCACCTTGCTGTACACAAGGAAGCCGACCAGCGCGGCGAGCGCGGTGGAGCCGTCCGACTTCTTGGCGAAGCCGATCGCGACGCCTATGCAGAACAGCATCGGCAGGCTGCCGGTGATGGCACCGCCGGCCGCGTTGAACACGGCGGCGACCTTGTCCCAGCCGAGGCCGTCCTTGCCGAAGATGTCGTCCTGGCCGAGCCGGACCATGATGCCCGCCGCCGGCAGTACGGCGATCGGGAGCTGAAGACTGCGGCCGACCTTCTGCAGGCCCTGGAACAGACCGGATCCCCGCTTCTTTGCGGGGGCCGCCGTGGTTGCGGTGGCGGTGCTCATAGTTCCTCCATGTGGCGGGTGCTGCCGGGGGACGGGAAGGGGGATGAAAGGGGCGAACAGCACCCACGTGGTCTACACCACTCACTGGTGTAGACCTGTTGTAGCACGGTCAAGGCGAGATAAGGAACCCATGAATTCTGCGACCAAGCGCATAACGGCAGCAATGCTCATAGAAGGAGAAATAGGACACATCGCGGCTTCGTCGCGAGCGGAACCGTGCTTGGCGGCCCTTCCACCAGTGGTGTAGACCAGGATTACCGCGACACAGCGGCTCGGATCAGGGAGAGAAGACATGGCCAGCAAGGCTGAGAAGATCGTTGCCGGGCTCGGCGGCATCGACAACATCGAAGAGGTCGAGGGCTGCATCACCCGGCTCCGCACCGAGGTCAACGACCCCTCGCTGGTCGACGAGGCCGCCCTCAAGGCCGCGGGCGCCCACGGCGTCGTCAAGATGGGAAGCGCCATCCAGGTCGTCATCGGCACCGACGCCGACCCGATCGCCGCGGAGATCGAAGACATGATGTGACCGCCCAGGACCGAAAAGGTCCGGCGCTCACCCGCGAGGGGCCCGTTCCACCGGGGGACGGGCCCCTCGCGCGCGTACGGATAGGCTCGGACCCATGTCTCGAATCGACGGCCGCACCCCCGACCAGCTCCGCCCCATCACCATCGAGCGCGGCTGGAGCAAGCATGCCGAGGGCTCCGTCCTCGTCTCCTTCGGTGACACGAAGGTCCTCTGCACCGCCTCCCTCACCGAGGGCGTCCCCCGCTGGCGCAAGGGCAGCGGCGAGGGCTGGGTCACCGCCGAGTACGCCATGCTGCCCCGCGCCACCAACACCCGCGGCGACCGCGAGTCGGTCAAGGGCAAGATCGGCGGCCGTACGCACGAGATCAGCCGCCTCATCGGCCGCTCCCTGCGCGCCGTCGTCGACTACAAGGCGCTCGGCGAGAACACCGTCGTCCTCGACTGCGACGTCCTCCAGGCGGACGGCGGCACCCGCACCGCGGCGATCACCGGCGCCTATGTGGCCCTCGCCGACGCCGTGGCATTCGCCCAGCGCAAGAAGCTGGTCAAGCCCGGCCGGAAGCCGCTCACCGGCACCGTCTCGGCCGTCTCCGTGGGCATCGTCGGCGGCGTACCCCTCCTCGACCTCTGCTACGAGGAGGACGTCAAGGCCGAGACCGACATGAACGTCGTCTGCACCGGCGACGGCCGCTTCGTCGAAGTCCAGGGCACGGCCGAGGCGACACCCTTCGACCGCAAGGAACTGACCGCCCTCCTCGACCTCGCCGTCGCGGGGTGCGACCGACTGGCGGCGCTCCAGTGCACGGCACTCGAGGCAACCGTGTAGCGCTCTCCCGCGTTTTCACGGGTAGCCGCACAGCCGACGCGGCGGGGCGCCGGGGACTACCGCGCGCCCTGCCCGCGGCCCCGTACGCCTGGCCAGGCGTCGCAGGCACCGGACCGGCCGGTGCCTCCACGGGAGACCGCGGCACCGTCAACGGGGAGGAACCGTTCCATGGCCGCGCGCCATCGCCGCACCACCGCCGCAGCGTTCGCCGTCGTCGCCGTACTCGCCGCCGCGGGCGCGAGCACCGGCTGCGACGCCGTCGGCAAGGCGATCGACTGTGTACAGACCGCCGACGCGATA
The DNA here is from genome assembly GCF_040644655.1 of Streptomyces sp. NPDC046931. Taxonomy (NCBI): domain Bacteria; kingdom Bacillati; phylum Actinomycetota; class Actinomycetes; order Kitasatosporales; family Streptomycetaceae; genus Streptomyces; species Streptomyces sp. NPDC046931. Next base: position 71,193 of record NZ_JBEYWX010000013.1, on the reverse strand, counting down.
GCCGACAGCGTCACCGACCTCCAGCAGGCCGTCGAGAACGCGGCGAACGACCCGACCCAGGCGGACGCCTCCCTGAACTCCATCGAGAACGACCTCGACAAGATCGGCGACAAGACGGACGACGTCGACGTCAACAAGGCGGTCGACCACCTCCGCAAGGCCGTCGCGAACGTCCGCGACGCCATCAAGAACGGCGACAAGACCCCCGACGTCGGCCCCGTGACGGACGCGGCCGGCGAACTGACGAAGGTCTGCACCTCCTAGGCCCTCTCACCGGCACCGGCGGCGCACGGATACTGGAGGGCATGACCCGCCTGATCCTCGCCACTCGCAACGCCGGAAAGATCACCGAACTCAGGGCGATCCTCGCCGAAGCGGGGCTCCCGCACGACCTCGTCGGCGCGGACGCCTACCCCGACATCCCCGACGTCAAGGAAACCGGAGTCTCCTTCGCCGAGAACGCCCTGCTCAAGGCTCACGCCCTGGCCCAGGCGACGGGGCTGCCGGCCGTGGCCGACGACTCCGGCATCTGCGTGGACGTCCTGGGCGGCGCCCCCGGCATCTTCTCGGCACGCTGGGCGGGCCGGCACGGCGACGACCGGGCGAACCTGGAGCTGCTTCTGGCCCAGCTCGCCGACATCGACGACCCCCACCGGGGCGCCCACTTCGCCTGCGCGGCCGCCCTGGCCCTCCCGGACGGCACCGAGCGCGTGGTCGAGGGCCGGCTCAGGGGAATCCTCCGGCACGCCCCGTCCGGCGCCAACGGCTTCGGCTACGACCCGATCCTCCAGCCGGAGGCCGAGACACGCACCTGCGCGGAACTGACCCCCGCGGAGAAAAACGCGATCAGCCACCGGGGAAGGGCGTTCCGGGCACTGGTGCCGGTGGTGCGGGAGCTGCTGGGCTGAGGGGCCGGTCTGCCGCAGGGCACTGAAAGGCCCGGTCCGCTTGCGTGGACCGGGCCTTGATCATGTCTTTGTGCGGTCGGTGGGACTCGAACCCACACGGGATTTCTCCCACGGGCACCTAAAACCCGCGCGTATCGCCTATTTCGCCACGACCGCACTAAAACGGACATTCAGCCTGGCTGTGCCGCTTCGTGCCGTTCAGTGTACGGGGGAGTCCGTCCGCCTCGCGGGGCGCCCGCCCTTCTGGCGGCACCATGTTGCGGTCAGCGAATGGCAGTTCGGGCATAAGTACCTCAGGTTCTCGATGCGGTTGTCCAGCCAGTCACCGTTGATGTGGTCGATCTGGAGCGTGATCGGCTGCGCCAGCCACTGACCCTCGTTCCCGCACGACGTGCACCGGTAAGGGACGCCTGCCGCCTGGAGGGCCGTATGCAGGCGTGCCCGGTTGGGGCGCGCGGAGCCCACGGGCAGGATCACCAGCACACGTTCGGGCGCGCAGGTGCGGGGAGCCGTCCGCGTGCCGCCCCACGGGCGCCGTACGAAGTGACTGGTGTCCAAGCCGAGTTGGGCCGCCTGACGGCGGACGCGTCGATGATTGGTGTCGTTCACCTCGAGTCCCAGCGCACGCATGACATCGGCGTAGCTCGTGGCCCTGGCCACGGCCGCGCGCAGAGCGTCCGCGGGGATGGTCAGGCGGGCGTTGCGGAAGTGGGCGGTGTCGATGTCCCGCTCCCGGAGCATCCGCCCCAGTGCCGCGCGCGACCGGCTGTCGTCGGGGATTCCGAGGATCCGGGCCGCTCCGCGCACGCTTCGGGCGGACGTGGCGGCGGCTCGAAGTTCGTCGTCGGTGAACGGAAGGTCCACGTGCGGGCGGTCGATGCCCGGGAAGTGGCTGATGTCGATGCCGGCTGCGGCTATGCGGCGCCGGATGTGCGCGAGGGTGCCGGTCGCCGGTGTGGCGCCGAGCTTCAGTGCGACCTCGCGCAATGTCGTGGACGACGCCGCCGCTGCGGCGATCGCGGCGTCCGGATATCTGTGCCACGGGCTGCGCTGCTTGAAGTGGCCGGTGTCGATGCCGTGGGCGGCGACTCGTTCCTGCAGTACGCGCCGCTGTCCTCCGCTCGGCTTGAGGCCGAGGTGGCGCATGAGGTCGTTCCACGTGTGGGACCGGGCGACGGCCGCTGCCAGCGTGCCTCGGTCGTATGTGCCGGTGGCCATCGGACTCCCTCCGTCTTCGGCCGCGTGTTCGTCGTCTCGCACCGAGTAACGAACCGTTTATCGGACAGTCACGGCCGTAATGCGGAACGGCTCGTACCGACGTGTTCGGTGCGAGCCGTTCCGGGAGGCGGGAGTGGGGGTCTAGAGGGCCAGGTCCTTGATGATCTTCGCCACATGCCCCGTCGCCTTCACGTTGTACAGGGCCCGCTCGACCTTGCCCTCCTCGTCCACGATCACCGTGGAGCGGATCACACCGACGACGGTCTTGCCGTACAGCTTCTTCTCGCCGAACGCGCCGTACGCCTCCAGCACCTTCTTGTCCGGGTCGGCGACGAGGGTGACCTTCAGGTCCTCCTTCTCACGGAACCTGGCGAGCTTCTCCGGCTTGTCGGGCGAGACGCCGATGACGTCGTAGCCGGCGCCCGCGAGCAGCTGAAGGTTGTCCGTGAAGTCGCACGCCTGCTTGGTGCAGCCGGGGGTAAGCGCAGCGGGGTAGAAGTACACGATGACCTTGCGGCCCTTGTGGTCGGCCAGGGAGACCTCGTTGCCGTCGGCGTCCGGCAGGGTGAAGGCGGGGGCGGTGTCGCCGGGCTGGAGTCGCTCGCTCATCGTTACCTCGCAGGCAGGGGGCGGTTACCCGACGAGCCTAATCCGCTTCCGGCCGCTCCGGAGGGGTGCCGATGGGTGCGCCCGGCGCGAAGCTGACAGACTGTCGACCACAGATGCAGGAATTGCGCGGAACACGTCGCAAACGACCACGGAGGATGCGCGGTGGCGGACACGTCGAGCACACCGGACACCAGAACTCCGGCGCAGATCGAGGCGGACATCAAGCGCCGCCGCGAAACGCTGGCCGAGACGCTCGACGAGATCGGCGTCCGGGTGCACCCGAAGACGATCGTCGGGGACGCCAAGGCCAAGGTCGTCTCCCATGTCGACAACACGCTCGGGAGGGCGTACGTCGGTGCGAACCGGGTCGTCAGCCAGGTGAAGGGACAGCTGGTCACGGAGGAGGGCGCGCCTCGGCTGGAGCGCATCGTGCCCGTGGCCCTGGTCGTGGTGGGGGTCGTGGGCCTGCTCGCCCTCGGCTCCCGGCGGCGCAAGGGCTGACCCGGCCGCGCGCGAAGCCGTCGGAGACAGGTAGGTTCGGGGCGTGAGCGAGAAGAACCACCACGACAAGTTGCCCATCCGGATGCTGCACGACCGCGTGCTGGTGCGGCAGGACGCCGCCGAGGGCGAGCGCCGGTCCGGCGGCGGCATCCTGATCCCCGCGACCGCGGCCGTCGGCCGGCGCCTCGCCTGGGCCGAGGTCGTCGCGGTCGGGCAGAACGTGCGGACCGTGGAGCCGGGCGACCGGGTGTTGTTCGACCCCGAGGACCGGGCCGAGGTCGAGGTGCGCGGGGTTCCGTACGCCCTGATGCGCGAACGGGACCTGCACGCCGTGGCGGCGGACCGCTTCGAGGGGTCGGAGGACTCCACGGGGCTGTATCTGTAGAACCCTGTCCTCGAGCCCGCGGAGAATCGGCGGGTGCAAGGAGCCGGTGACCCAGGTCACCGGCTCCTTTTCCGTTCCGTTGCTAAGTTGGACGGGCCCACGAGGGACCCGACGAGACGCGCCGTACCGGGACCGCAAAGACGACGCACCCCTGTTGATCACCGGAACACGTCACCGGAACGCGGAGGTGCCCCATGGCCTGGGTCCTGCTCGTCCTCGCCGGCCTGCTCGAGGTCGGCTGGTCGGTCGGCATGAAGTACACCGACGGATTCACCCGCCCGTGGCCGAGCCTCGCCACCGGCGCGGGCATCGTGGCCAGCATGCTTCTGCTGTCGTACGCCGCGAGGTCCCTGCCCATCGGGACGGCGTACGGCGTGTGGGTGGGCATCGGCGCGGCCGGTGCGGCGGTGCTGGGCATGACCGTGCTCGGGGAGCCCGCGACCGCCGCGCGGATCTTCTTCGTGGGGCTGCTGCTGGTGGCCGTGGTGGGGCTGAAGGCGACCTCGGGTCACTGACCCCGCGGACCGCGCCACGGCCGCCCGGCCACCTCGCTCAGAACCCGACTCCGCCCGTGGCCCCGCCCGTCCCGTCCGCCCCGCCGTCGCCGGTGGTGCCGCCGCTTGTGGGGGTGCCCGTGGTTCCGCCTGTGCCGGTGGTGCCTCCCGCGCCGGTGGTGCCGCCCGTGCCCGTGGCACCGCCGTCACCGGTGGTGCCTCCGGCGCCGGTGGTGCCACCGGTGTCCGTGGTGCCACCGGTCCCGGTGGCACCGCCGGTGTCGGTCGGGCCGCCCGTGCCGGGAGTGCCGCCGTCGGTCTGGCCCTGGTTCTGGCCCTGGTCCTGGCCCGGGGTGCTCGGGCCGCCCGTCGTGCCGCCGTTGTCCTGGGTGCCGGTGGTGCCCGGCTGCCGGCCCGTGGGGCCCGTGGAGGGCTCCAGGGTCTGGTCGGCGCCGGCCTGGAGCTGGAGGTCGAAGTCCTTCACCGGCTTGTCCTTCAGGGCGGCCTTGGTGAACTGCGCCCAGATCTGCGCGGGCGCGCCGCCGCCGTTGATGCGGGGCAGGCCCATCGCGCCGTACAGCGACTTGTGGGCGGCCGTGACCGGGTCCTGGCCCATCACGGAGACCACCGTGGCGAGGTCGGGGGTGTAGCCCGCGAACCAGGCCGCCGTGTCCTCCTCCGCGGTGCCGGTCTTGCCGGCGGCGGGGCGGCCGGCGGCCAGGGCGTTGGTCGCCGTGCCGTTCTCGACGACGCTCCGCAGGACCGAGGTGGTGGTGTCGGCGGCCTCGCGGCTGACGGCCTGGACGGTCTTGCGCTCGGGCAGCCGGACCACGTCCGTGCCGTCCTTGGTGATCTTGCGGATCAGTGTGTACGTGCTGTGCTCGCCGTGGTTGGCGAGTGTCGCGTAGGCCTCCGACATGTCCAGGACGCTGGCGGTGGCCGTGCCGAGCGCGATGGACGGGTAGGGGTTCAGGTCCCTGGTGCCGGACGGGATACCGAGGCCGACCGCGGTCTGCTTGACCTTCTCCGGACCGACGTCGACGGCCATCTGCGCGTACACGGAGTTGACCGACTTGTCGGTGGCGGTGCGTACGGTGATGTCGCCGTAGGAGCGGCTGTCCTCGTTCTCGGGGGCGTAGCTGCCGCCGTTCCAGCCCTGGACGGGGCGCTGGTTGGTGCCGTCGTAGACGGTGTTGGGCGTGATGGGGCGGCCGTCCTGGGTCTGGGAGCGGTTCTCCACGGCCGAGGTGAACACGAACGGCTTGAAGGTGGAGCCCACCTGGAAGTCGCCGCGCGTGGCGTTGTTCGTGTACTGCTGCACATAGTCCATGCCGCCGTACAGGGCGACGACCTCGCCGGTGCGGGGGTCGACGGCGGCGCCGCCCGCGCGGACATAGGTGTCGACCTTGCGGTTCTTCTTGTCGAGCTTGGACATCAGCTGGTCGTCGACCGCGCTGACGAAGGCGTCCTGCCTGCTCTTCTGAAGCGTGGTGGTGATGCGGTAGCCGCCGGCGGCGAGCTCGTCCGGGTCGACGATCTTGTTCTCGAGGACATAGTCCTTGATCGCGTCGAGGAGGTAGCCGCGCTGGCCGGACAGGCCGGTGGAGAGGGTGGCCTCCCTGGGCATGGGGAACTTCATGCCGGTGCGTTCGGAGGCGCTGAGCCAGCCCTTCTTGACCATGCCGTCGAGGACGTAGTTCCAGCGGGCTTCGGCGGCGCTCTTGTTCTCCGGGTGCGCGACGACGTCGTACTCGCTGGGCGCGTTGAGCAGCGCGGCGAGGTAGGCGCCCTTGGCCGCGTCGAGGTCCACGGCGTCGACGCCGTAGTAGGCCCGGGCCGCGGCCTGGATGCCGTAGGCGTTGCGGCCGAAGAAGCTGGTGTTGAGGTAGCCCTCGAGGATGTCGTTCTTGCTCTTCTCGCGATCCAGCTTGATCGAGATGAAGAACTCCTTCACCTTGCGGGTGACGGTCTGCTCCTGGCCGAGGTAGTAGTTCTTGACGTACTGCTGGGTGATCGTGGAGCCGGACTGCCTGCCCTTGCCGGTGGCGGTGTTCCAGCCGGCGCGGATCATCGCCTTGGGGTCGACGGCGGACTCGGTGTAGAAGTCGCGGTCCTCGGCGGCCAGTACGGCGTGCTGGGCGGTCTTGGAGATCTGGGCGAGGCCGACGTTCTCGCGGTTGACCTTGCCGTCGCGGGCGATCTCGGTGCCGTCCGCGTACAGGTAGACATTGCTCTGCTTGGTCGCCAGCGCGTTGGCCGGCGGGATCCTGACCATGGAGTAGCCCAGGGCGAACAGGCCGACGAGCAGCAGGATCCCGACGACGCAGGTGCCGAGCACCGTCTGCCAGGTCGGGATCAGCCGGCGCCATCCGGTGCGCCCCCGCTTCGGCTTCCCGCCGGGCTGCGGGTCCAGGGCCGCGGGTGCCGGCGGCTCTGTGGACGCCACGCCCTTGCTGCTCTGCTGCGGCTGCGGCTCGTCGCTCATCGTGGTGCCGGACTCCCGTTTCGCGTCGTACGTTCCCGTACGCCCTCATACGCCATGTGCGCCCCCTGATGAAGACTGTCGCACCAACCGTTCCGTTCCCGGTACGGCGGACCTGCTTTACCGGGAAAACGTGTGGTACGCCACTTCGTCCGCGCGCTAGGCTCCTGCGCTTCGCTCCGGCATGCGTCGAAGGAGGTGATCCCGTGGGGACAGGGCGGCTGTACGCCGCTGTCGCCGCCGGTGGTTTCCGGCGGTACGCGACCTACCGGACCGCGACCGCGGCAGGGGTGTTCACCAACACGGTCTTCGGATTGATCTTGGCATACACCTATCTCGCCCTGTGGCACGAACGGCCTCATCTGGGGGGGTACGACGAGGCGCAGGCGTTGACGTACGTATGGGTCGGGCAGGCGCTGCTGATGACCGTCTCGGTGATGGGCGGCGGCTTCGAGGACGAGCTGGTGGAGCGCATCCGAACCGGTGACATCGCGATCGACCTGTACCGGCCCGCCGACCTCCAGCTGTGGTGGCTGGCCGGGGACCTGGGCAGGGCCCTGTTCCATCTGCTGGCGAGGGGTGTGCTCCCGATGGTGGTCGGCGCGTTCCTCTTCCCGCTCGCCCTGCCCTCCCGCCCGCTGGTCTGGGCGGCCTTCCTGGCGGCCGTCACGCTGGGCGCGGTGGTCAGCTTCGCGATCCGCTTCCTGGTCGCGCTCACCGCGTTCTGGCTGATGGACGGGGCGGGCGTGACGCAGATCTGCTGGATCACGGCGATGTTCTGCTCGGGGATGCTGCTGCCGCTGAACGTCTTTCCGGGCGTGCTCGGCGAGATCGTGCGCGCCCTGCCCTGGGCGTCGCTGATCCAGGCGCCCGCGGACGTGCTGCTGGGCGCGGCGGACCCGCTGGCCGTCTACGCCCGCCAGCTGGCCTGGGCCGTGGTGCTGCTGGCGGCCGGGCGGATGCTCCAGTCGGCGGCGACGCGCAGGGTGGTGGTGCAGGGTGGCTGAGGAGACGTACGGGGGCGTGTACGCGGACGCGGAGACGGCCCGGGTCCGGCGTTCCCCCGCCCACCGGGAACGGCCCTCTCCGGCCCGCCGGGACGGGCCTTCTCCGGCCCACCCGGCCGAGGGGACGTACGGCCGGGTGCGCGAGGGCCTGCGCGCCTACCGGTTGATCACCGCGATGTGGATCCGCTCCACGATGGCCTACCGGGCCTCGTTCGTGATGAACACGTTCGGCAACCTCGTGGCGACCGCGCTGGACTTCGTCGCGATCCTGCTGATGTTCTCGCGGGTCGACGTCCTCGGCGGGTACCGGCTGCCCGAGGTCGCCTTCCTGTACGGCCTCTCGGCGACCGCGTTCGGGCTCGCGGACCTCGCGATCGGCTCCATGGACCGGCTGGGACGCCGGGTGCGCGACGGCACGCTGGACACCCTGCTGGTGCGCCCCGCTCCGGTGCTGGCGCAGGTCGCCGCGGATCGCTTCGGCCTGCGCCGGCTCGGCCGGGTGACCCAGGGGGCAGGCGTCCTCGGGTACGCGCTCTGCGCGGTCGATGTCACCTGGACCCCGCTCAAGGTGGTGCTGGTCCCGCTGACGCTGCTGAGCGGCGGCCTGATCTTCTGCGCGCTGTTCGTGGCGGGCGCGGCCTTCCAGTTCGTCGCGCAGGACGCCTCCGAGGTGCAGAACTCCTTCACCTACGGCGGTCAGACGCTGTTGCAGTATCCGCCCACCGTCTTCGCGAAGGAACTGGTGCGCGGGGTGACCTTCGTGCTGCCGCTCGCCTTCGTCAACTGGCTGCCCGCGCTGTACGTACTGGGCCGGCCCTACCCGCTCCACCTGCCGGCCTGGGTCGCCTTCGCCCCGCCGCTGGTGGCGGCGGGCTGCTGCGCGGCGTCGGGGCTGGCCTGGCGCGCGGGACTGCGTTCGTACCGGAGCACGGGGAGCTGAGGGACTCATGGACGGTGGTTTCCTGCACGACGGCGGTTCGCCGCAGGAGGATGGCTTCATCGCACTGGACCGCGTGGAGAAGGTCTTCCATGTGCGCAAGCGGACCGGTTTTCTCAGGAGCGAGCGGCGGCAGGTGCGGGCCGTCGACGCGCTCTCCTTCACCGTGGCGCGCGGCGAGATGGTCGGCTACATCGGTCCGAACGGCGCCGGGAAGTCCACCACGATCAAGATGCTGACGGGGATCCTCACCCCGAGCGGCGGCCGGCTGCGGGTGGCCGGCATCGACCCCGCCCGCGAGCGGGCACGGCTCGCCCGGCGCATCGGGGTGGTGTTCGGCCAGCGGACGACCCTGTGGTGGGATCTGCCGCTGATCGACTCCTACCGGCTGATGCACCGGATGTACCGCATCCCGGACGGGCGTTACCGCGAGAACCTGGACCGCCTCGTCGAACTGCTGGAGCTGGGCGTTCTGCTGGACGTGCCGGTGCGGCAGCTGTCGCTGGGGCAGCGGATGCGCGGCGACATCGCGGCGGCGCTGCTGCACGACCCCGAGGTGCTCTACCTCGACGAGCCGACGATCGGCCTCGACGTGGTCTCCAAGGCCAAGGTCCGCGCATTCCTGCGGGAGTTGAACACCGAGCGTGGCACGACGGTGCTGCTGACCACGCACGACCTCCAGGACATCGAGCAGCTGTGCTCCCGTGTGATGGTCATCGACCACGGGCGCCTGGTCTACGACGGTGCCCTGGCCGGGCTGCACGAGGTGGGCGACAGCGAGCGCACCCTCGTGGTGGACCTGGAACGGGAGCTGCCGCCGATCGAGGCGCCGCCCGCGCGCGTGGTGCGGGTCGAGGGGCCGCGGCAGTGGCTCGCCTTTCCGGCGTCCCGGTCGGCGGCCCCGCTGGTGGCGCGAATCGCCGCGGAGTATCCGCTGGTGGACCTGTCGGTGCGGGAGCCGGACATCGAGGCGGTGATCGCGCGGATGTACGCCGAGAGGACTTCGGCGTAGTCCGGCGCGCGGGGAACTCGTAGGCTGAGGCCCATGACCGACGCCGTGTCTTCCGGGGGACGTGACGATCAGCGGGTGACGCCGCCGGATTCCGCATCCCCCGCCCAGGATCTCCGTGCCTCCGACGCCGACCGTGAGCGGGTCGCCGAGGTCCTGCGGGACGCTCTCGCCGAAGGCCGTCTCGACATGGGGGAGTTCGAGGAGCGGCTGGAGGCGACGTACCAGGCGCGGACGTACGGCGAACTGGCGCCGATCACCCGGGATCTGCCGGCCGCGGGCGTCGGCGCCCCTGCGGTGTCGCTGGTCAAGGAGCCCGAGGTGAGCGGGAGTTGGCGGGAGCGGATCGTCGGCGGCGAGGGGTCGTCCTCGTGGGCGGTCGCCGTCATGTCCGGTTTCCAGCGCAAGGGGCGCTGGACGGCGCCCCGGCGGTTCAACTGCTTCGCCTTCTGGGGCGGCGGTGAGATCGATCTGCGGGAGGCGTATTTCGCGGACCGTGAGATCGAGATCAACTGCGTGGCGATCATGGGCGGGATGAATGTGATCGTGCCGCCGGGCGTCGAGGTCGTCGTGCGCGGCATCGGGATCATGGGCGGCTTCGACCATCGCGAGGAGGGCACGCCCGGTGAGCCCGGCGCGCCGCGCGTGATCGTCACCGGGTTCGCGTTCTGGGGCGGGGTCGGCATCGAGCGCAAGCTGACCCGGGCCGAGCGGCAGCGGCTGAAGGAGGAGCGGCGCCGGGAGAAGCTGGACCGCAAGGCCGCGCGCAAGGAGCTGGACGCCTCCCGCCGTGAGGGTCCGGACGGCCTCCAGGGCCTGCTCGACGCCCGCGAGGCCCTGGAGGAGCACCGCGAGCTGCTGCGCGAGCGCCGCGAGGAGCGCCGGGGGCTGCACCGGGAGCGCCGGGAGTCCCGCCGCGAGGAGCGGGACCGGCGCCGGTACGGGGATTACTGAAGCGCTACAGCTGTGCCGGTGCCGCGCCCCTCAGTGAGGTGAGGTCGAAGACCTCCGCCATCCTGGCGAAACCCCTGTCGCTGGGGTGGAGGTGGTCGCCCGAGTCGCAGTCGGCGCGCAGCCGGCGCGGGTCGTACGGGTCCCGCAGCGCCTCGTCGAAGTCGACGACCGCGTCGTACACCGTGCCCGACCGGATCCGCGCGTTGACTTCCTGCCGCACCTGTTCGCGGTCGGGCCGGTAGCCGCGGTGGCCCCCGAACGGCATGAGCGTCGCCCCGACGACCTTCAGCCCGCGGGCGTGTGCCTCGCGGACGAGGGTGCGCAGGCCCGCCGTGATCCGGTCGGGGTCGGCCCGGCCGGGGTCGCGCAGGATGTCGTTGACGCCGAGGTCGACGACGACGGCCCTGACGTTGGTACGGCCCAGCACATCGCGCTCGAAGCGGCTGAGGGCGCTCGGGTTGCCGGCGGGCCGTCCGGGGCCGTCGGCCAGCACCCGGTTGCCGCTGATGCCCTGGTTGACCACGCTGTAGCGCGGCACGTCACCGGACCCGGCCGCCCGGCGCAGCCGATCGGCGAGGACGTCCGTCCAGCGGTGGTTGGCGCCCTCGGTGGAGGTGATGCCGTCGGTGATCGAGTCGCCGAGTGCGACCACGGTCCCGGCCGCCTCGTCGCCGAGCACGTCGAGCGCGGTCAGATAGCGCCAGTACGGGCTCTGTTCGGTGTACCCGGCGCCACTCACGTCCTCCGTGAGATCGCCCCGCGCGACGTACGAGATCTGGCGGGCGTGCCGGTGGTAGGTGACCGGGCCCGACGGGGTGGGGGAGTACGTGGTCACGAGCGCGTCCGAGTCGCCCGGGACGGCGATGCGGACGGCGTCGCTGACCACCTGCCGGCCGGCGGGCACGACGACCGAGGCGGCGCCGCCGAAGGTGAGCCGGCGCATGGTGTCGGCGGCCGCGGCCGGGCCGCCCGACGCGGCGACCGCGATCGAGGCGTGGGTGACGGTCAGAGGCTGCCGTCCGTAGAGATTGGACAGGGTGATACGGGCACTCGTACCGCCGACGTCGGTGTGCACGACATTGCGCACGGACCGTCCCGCCAGCCCGTCCGCGGCGGTGCCGGGCTCGGCGCCGGAGGGCGAGGCCGACCAGGTGCTCACCCAGGCCCCGACCGAGGCGGGGGCGGCGGAGCCCCGCGGGGCCGGGTGGCCGGCGGCGAGGGTGCCGCGGCCGTTGCCGTCGTCGGCCGCGGCGGCGAGATATATGGCGGCGGACAGGGCCACGATCACGGTGACGATCGCGGACAGCAGGGCATAACCGTGACGCCTGGTCATGCGGCGCGTGTCTCCTCGGGCGAGGGAGCCCGAGGCTCCGATGTCGATCAGCTTCATGATGCGCCATGAGGCGGGAGGGAGAGAGAGGGCCCCACTGATCCCCGGCAGGAACCCTGACGCGACCCTGAAAAGCCCCCGAGACTCCTCCAACCGGAGAGACGCCGGGAACTCCCGTTCCGTTCCAGGAGTCGGTCAGGAAGGGACAATGTGTAACGAGGGACACGATCGGGTGGAGCGGATGGAACGCATAAAACCGGATGAACCGGCGGCCGTCGGGCGGTCCGCGGGCGGCCCGTCCGCGGGCGCCGGGCAGTCCGCCGGCACGGACGCCGCCGCCACGGGCCGAGCGGCCGTCGTGAGCCGTGCGATGACCTCCTTCAGCCCCGCCGACGAGGAGAAGCGCCGGGGCGTGCGCCGTATGAAGTCCACGGCCACGGGACTGCTGCTGCTCGTCGCGCTCGTGTACGTCCTCGCCACCTGGGCGCGGCACGCCGGCGCGGGCCCCTGGACCGGTTATCTGGCGGCGGCCGCCGAGGCCGGCATGGTCGGCGCGCTCGCCGACTGGTTCGCGGTCACCGCACTCTTCCGCCACCCCCTCGGCCTGCCCATCCCGCACACGGCGATCATCCCGAACAAGAAGGACCAGCTCGGTGTGTCCCTGGGCGAGTTCGTCGGGGAGAACTTCCTCTCCCAGGAGGTCGTACGGCAGCGACTGCGCGCCGTCGGCATCAGCAGCCGTCTGGGCGCCTGGCTCGCCCGGCCGGAGAACGCCGACCGGGTGACGGCGGAGCTGGCGACCGCTCTGCGCGGGGCCCTCACCGTGCTGCGCGACTCCGACGTCCAGGCGGTGGTCGGCGAGGCCATCACCCGTCGCGCCGACGCCCAGGAGATCGCGCCCGGCCTCGGCAAGATGCTGGAGAGGGTCGTCGCGGACGGCGGCCACAAACGGATAGTCGACCTGGTCTGCATCCGCGCCCACGACTGGCTCGTCCTGCACGACGACCAGGTCATGGCCGCCGTGCAGGGCGGCGCCCCCGGCTGGACGCCCCGGTTCGTCGACAAGAAGGTCGGCGAGCGCGTCTACAAGGAGTTGCTGCGGTTCGTCACCGAGATGCGCGACTCGCCTTCGCATCCGGCGCGCGGCGCCCTCGACCGGTTCCTCTCCGACTTCGCCACCGATCTTCAGTCCGACACGGACACCCGGGCGCGCGTGGAGCGGCTCAAGGGCGAGGTGCTGGGCCGCGGCGAGGTCCAGGACCTGATCGCCTCCGCCTGGACCGCCGTCCGCTCCATGATCGTCTCCGCCGCGCAGGACGAGCGGAGCGAGCTGCGGGTGCGGGTGCGGGCGTCGCTGCTGTCGCTGGGCAGCCGTATGGCGAACGAACCGGGGACCCAGGCCAAGGTGGACCGCTGGGTGGAGGGCGCGGCGGTGCACGTCGTGACGACGTACCGCAAGGAGATCACCTCCCTCATCACGGACACGGTCGCGAGCTGGGACGCCGGCCACACCACGCGCAAGATCGAGGCGCACATCGGCCGTGACCTCCAGTTCATCCGGATCAACGGCACGGTGGTGGGTTCGCTCGCGGGACTGCTGATCTACTCGGTGTCGCGGCTCCTCGGGGCGTGAGCCGCCCGCGGGTGCGGGATCCGGCGGGGTTTTTCGCGCGGGAGCCGCCGGCCGGTGCGGGGTGCCCGGGGCGTAAGGCGCTGGTGAGCGGGCACTCGGGCCCCGTGCCGCGTCGCCGGCGTCCCAAGGAGGCAACCATGTCCATCACCGCGCCACAGCCTGGCACGGTCACCACCGCGATACCCGCTCGACTCGATCGTCTGCCCTGGTCGCGCTGGCACTGGACGATCGTGATCGGACTCGGCACGGTATGGATCCTCGACGGCCTGGAAGTCACGGTCGTCGGCAACATCGCCAGCCGGCTGTCGGAACCCGGCAGCGGACTGCCGATCAGCTCCAGCCAGGTCACCGGCATGGCCGCGGCGCTGTATGTCGCGGGCGCCTGCTGCGGCGCCCTTTTCTGGGGCCGCCTCACCGACCGCCACGGCCGCAAGAAGCTGTTCATGATCACCCTGGCGGTCTACCTCGGGGCCACCGCGCTGACCGCGGTCTCCTTCCAGCCCTGGTGGTTCTTCCTCTTCCGCTTTCTCACCGGCTTCGGTATCGGCGGTGAGTACGCGGCCATCAACTCCGCGATCGACGAACTGATCCCGGCGTACTACCGCGGCCGTGTCGACCTGGTCATCAACGGCAGCTTCTGGGTGGGCGCGGTCGCCGGCTCCCTGCTGTCGATCCTCGCGCTGAACACGGACATCCTGGCGACGGACGTGGGCTGGCGGCTGACCTTCGCGCTGGGCGTCGTCTTCGGCCTGGTCATCCTTCTGGTGCGGCGGCACGTGCCGGAGAGTCCCCGCTGGCTGCTGATCCACGGCAGGGAGCAGGAGGCGGAAGAGGTGGTGTCCGCCATCGAACGGCGGGTCGAGGAGGAGAAGGGCGAGCCGCTGCCGCGGCCCCAGGGCGAGATCACCATCCACCAGCGCCAGAGCATCGGCTTCCTCACCATCGCCCGCACGGTCTTCTCCCGGTACCGCAAGCGCGCCGTCCTGGGCTTCGCCCTCTTCATCGGCCAGGCGTTCCTCTACAACGCGATCACCTTCGGCTTCGGCGCGATCCTGACCAAGTTCTTCGACGTACCGGCCGACCGCACCGGCTACTACTTCGCCGTCATCGCGGTCGGCAACTTCCTCGGCCCGCTGCTGCTCGGGAAGCTCTTCGACACGGTCGGCCGCCGGGTGATGATCTCCTCGACGTATCTGCTGTCCGGACTGCTCCTGTTCGGCACGGCCTGGCTCTTCGACCGCGGCTCGCTGAGCGCGGGCACTCTGACGGCCTGCTGGTGCGCGGTGCTGTTCTTCGCCTCGGCGGGCGCCTCCAGCGCCTATCTGACCGTCTCCGAGGTGTTCCCGATGGAGACCCGGGCCATGTCCATCGCCTTCTTCTACGCCATCGGCACCGCGGCCGGCGGCATCAGCGGACCTCTGCTGTTCGCGGACCTCACCGGCACCGGCAAGGTCGGCGACACGGTCCTCGCCTTCCAGATCGGCGCGGCCCTGATGTGCGCGGCCGGCCTGGTCGCGGCCCTGCTCGCGGTCCGCGCGGAACGCCGCTCCCTGGAGGACATCGCCCAGCCGCTGACGGCGGTGACGGGCGGCCCGGCGAGCGCGACCCCGTAGAGGCCCCCCGGAGACGCCCCCGCGTGTCCGTACGGCCTCCGGTGTCCGTACGCCATCCGCACGCCGAGCCGAATGAGTACGGGTACTTGAGTACCCGTACTCTCCCGGCTCCGCCGCTCCACCGGGACCCTCGTACACATGACCGAGAAGCTGCTCCGCCCCATGCGAACGCGCCCCTGGCCCGAGCGCTGGCTGATCCGCCTGCTCGGCGCGGCCCTCTCCGCCGCGTCCTACCTGCTGTGTCTGCCCTGGGATCTGCGCAACCGGCCCGCGGCCCCGGGAACCACAGAGGAGACGACCCCCGTGACAGCGGTCGGCGTCATCCTCCTCGGACTGGCCCTGCTGCTCCTCGCGGCCTATTTCGGCCACTGGGACCGGCTCGGCTGGCCGCTGCTGCTGGTGGCGGCACCCCCCGTCACACTGATGCACGTCTCCTTCCGCGCCCACCCGGAACTCGACGCCTCGCTCTGGCCGCTGGCCTGGGGCTTCTTCACCCTGCTGATCGCGGCCGGGGTGTTGGTGGCGGCCGGGGTGGCGCGGTCCCTCCGGGGGGAGTGGGCCCGGGAGGACCTGACCCTGACGAACCCGCTGTGAACCGGTTGTGACCCCCGAGATCCCGGAGATCCCGGAGACCCCTAAACGCATCGCGACCCAGGCCGGCTTCGGCTCCCCGACGGCCTTCCGGGACCGCTTCAGACGAGTGGTGGGCACGAGCCCGTACGCGTACCGGAGGGCGTTTCAGGGAGGACGGGCGGCGAGCGGCGCCGCGGCCCGGCGCCCCGCCGGCGCCATTTCGTAGCGGCCGGCCGTGGGGCTAGCCCCGCCGGTCCGCCACGGCCCACGAAGCGAGGGCGACGGCACCCGAAACCCCGAACACGGCCGGCCAGGCGCCCACCTTCTTGGCCAGCGGGTGCGACCCGGCGAACGCGGCCACGTACGCCGCCGTCAGCGCCCCGGCCGCCGCGCCTCCGGCCTGCCGCCGCCACCGCTGCGCCGCCGCGGCTCCCGCGACGGCAAGTACGGCCCCGCCGAGCTGCCGCTTCTTGCTCCAGCGGGCGACTCCGTACCCGCCGACGAGCCCACTCGCGGCCACCAGAGCCGTAGGAACCTTCGCCATCGCTGTCTCCGTCTTCCGCCGATACGTCCTCGGACCGGGCCCGGCGGCCATGTTCGCGACCGCGGGCCCCGGCGTAATGAGGCTAACTCCGCGTACGGGCTCAACGGACACCGGACCCGCCCGCCCCGGCCTTGTCCGCGTCGCGCCCGCGGCGATGCGGATGGACGCCTACCGCGTCGGTGACGAGTTCGTCGTCCACTTCGACCTCCCCGGCGTCGACCCCGAGACGATCGAGCTGGACGTCGAGCACCACGTCCGCGACGTCCGCGCAGAACGGCGCTCCCCGGCCCCCGAAGACGCCGAGACGGTCGTGGCCGAGCGTCCCGCCGGAACCTTCAGCCGCCGGCTGTTTCCGGGCGGCACCCTGGAGACGGAGCGCATCGACGCCCCGCACGACGCCGGCGTCCCGACCCCCCACATCCCCGTGGCCGAGGAGGCCGGGCCGCGCCGCACCCGGAGCACGCGCGGCGACCGGCCCCGGCGGATCAGCAGCTGACAGCCGCCGAGACCGCGCCCGTCCCCTGCGCGAAATCTCGTGGGACGGGCGCGGCGATCGGGGTACCCGGGAGGCGACCGGGTGGGGAATGGCAGACGGAGGAGTACCCGCACGATGAGCATGACCACGACGAGCGCGGCGGCGACGAGCACGATCGACGGGACGGGGGCGACCGACGACGTGGCCACGGCAAAGGAACCGGCCGCGTACGACGAACTCGAGGCGGCGGCAGAAGAACGGACGACGGCGGCGAACGACCTGCTGCCGCCCGCCGACCAGCCGGCCACGACCCCGCCCGGCGTGGACTGGCCCCGGCTGGTCGAGGCGGTCAAGGAGTCCGGCCAGTACACGACCACGAACGAGGCCGAGCGCATCACGCGCCTCGTGCTCTTGGCCCTGGGCGGCCACGTGGTCGGCGACGAGCGGGTGGAACTGGCCCGTCGGCTGCCCGAGGAGGCGGCGCGCCTGATCGCGTCGCAGATTCCGGTGACGTGCCCGCTGACCGCCCCCGACTTCGTGGACGCGGTCGCGGCCCGCATCGAGGGAGCCACGCGCGCGACAGCACGCTGGGATGTGGGCGCGGTTCTCACCACCCTGCCCGCCCTGATCGGTGACGACCTGACGTCCCGTCTCCTCGCCCGACTCCCCACCGGTTACGCCCTGCTGTTCGGCAAGGCGGACCTTCTGACACGAGCGGCCTGACCTCGATCCATGCCGACGGAGTGAGGGGCCGGACCCGAAGCAGCGTCCCGGAAGGGCCGGTCCCTCCGCGCACAGGGGAGGACGAACGAGCCCCATGAGACGTACGTCACACGCTTTCGTCTGCCCGGGCTGTCACATCCCGCCGAACCGCTCCGTCAGTGCTGTGTAACGGTCGACACGGCAAGGATCGAGGAGATCACCATGGAAGCCCGTCTCAACTTCTTCACAAACCCGGTCGCGGCCAAGTTCGCCAGGTACATCAACTCGGCCGGGAAGGTCATCAGCGACTCGACCCTGCCGGCGGCGACCCAGGAGCTTGTGAAGATCCGCGCCAGCCAGATCAACGGCTGCGGCTTCTGCACCGACATGCACACCAAGGACGCCGCGGCCGCCGGGGAGACCCACCAGCGCCTCCACCTCATCGCCGCCTGGCGAGAGGCCACGGTCTTCACGGACGCCGAGCGCGCCGCCCTGGAACTGGTCGAGCAGGGCACCCGGATCGCCGACGCGGCAGGTGGCGTCCCCGACGAGGTCTGGGCGAACGCCACGAAGCACTACGACGAGGACCAACTCGCCGCGCTGGTCTCCCTCATCGCCCTGATCAACGCGTACAACCGCATGAACGTCATCGTCCAGCAGCCGGCGGGCGACTACCAGCCGGGTCAGTTCGGCTGAGGCTGAGAGCGCGCCAGGGCCTGGAGGCTGCGCACCGCACCAAGGTGCCGCCCATAACCGGCACCACCCTCCGGGCCCCGTCAGGCGGGCGTGGTCTCCAGCTTCCTCACGCCCGCCTCGGCGACGGGGGCGGCGCTGCCCGGGTTCCGCCCCGTGATCAGATTGCCGTCCTCGACAACGAACGACACGAACGGCTCGTCCGCCGTACGGTAGTCGGCCCCGAGTTTTCTGAGTTCTTCCTGCAGGCTGTAGGGCACGGCGTCCGCCCGCTGCGCCAGCTCCTCCTCACGCCAGGAGAACCCGGTGACCCTCTTCCCCTGGACCAGGGGCTCACCGCCGCTCAGCTGCACATTGAGCAGCCCGGTCGCACCGTGGCACACGGTGGCGACCACCTTGTCCGACTCGTAGAACCGGGCCATGAGCGCCTCAAGGTTCTCACTCTGGGGAAAGTCGAACATGACGCCGTGCCCCCCGGTGGGGTAAATGGCGTCGTAGTCGTCGAGGTTCACTTCCGAGATCCTCTCGGTGTCCTCGAGGAGATCCATGAATTCCCGGTCCACGTAATGCCTGCCGGTGCCGAGCTCCGCCAGGACTTCATGGGACAGGCTCTCCGGATCCAGCGGGATCCGCCCACCCGACGGACTCGCGATCTCCATCGAGAACCCGGCCTCCTCCGCCCGCGCTGATGTGTGCTT
The DNA here is from genome assembly GCF_040644655.1 of Streptomyces sp. NPDC046931. NCBI lineage: Bacteria > Bacillati > Actinomycetota > Actinomycetes > Kitasatosporales > Streptomycetaceae > Streptomyces > Streptomyces sp. NPDC046931. The sequence continues at coordinate 52,428 of NZ_JBEYWX010000013.1, read as the reverse complement.
TCTTGTACTTTTTCAGGCCATGTCTCGAGATCGTCGGTAGTAACGCGTGGTCGGCCCACCCGACTTCCCACTCAAAACGTCCGGCGCAAAAGAACGGCCACCCATCGTGGAGGTAGAGCACCCGGCCCGCGGTGAGAGCTTCAAGAGCCGCGTCAAGACGTCGCGCCATACGCCCCCGCACCCTCGACCGAGTGGATGCGGCGATGTCCGCGGCCAACGCCGTGTCACCGGAAGCGCGGGCAAGGAGTAGCGCGCGAGTGAAGTGAGCTTGGGCAACTTGATCGCGCCCTGAATCGTGAGCCATCCAGCCGGCCATGTCCGTCAGGACCGCTGCAGCAGCCAACGCCTGGCCGCCACCGAGCTCGACGAGCCGCGGTGCCACATGTGTGCGGAGGTGGGTGACGACAGCGGAGTAAAGGCGACCGCCGCCTGTGTCGGCTCCCTACGGCCGGCCGGAGGTCAATGGTCGAGTACGTTGGCGAAGAAGCCCAGATGGGGATCGTCCGGGGTGCCGACGAGCAGCGCGCGATCGAGCAGGATGTTGTTGTGCTCGCAGCTCGTCTCGGGGAGCATCGCGCAGGCATGGCACGCGGCAAGGTTCGCGCCGCCGGTGCCGGAGGACCGCGCCTCGATGCACAGCGGGTCGGCGGAGCACCAGGTGGCACGCCGCAGTGCCGAGCGGAGCGCGTCGGCGAGGCGGTCGGGCTCTCCCTGGGCCACCACACCGCCGAGGCTGCCGGCGGAGTCGCTGGTCGCCGTGTAGATGAGGAAGCCGGCCATGCCGGCGTCCGTGTACAGGCGCTCGCGCAGTGACGCCGCCGGGTAACCGGCGTCCAGACTCCACTCGTTGATGAGCACGTGCGCGAGCGTGTGCAGCAGCACCGTGCGGGGCGTGGCGGGCGAGGGAGGCACCTCCGTGGGGTCCGTGGCGCGTTCCCTCAGCATGCGGTCGTGGTTCGTGCGCATGCGCTCCACACGGGCGGCCACCGCGACCGACTCGGCCCAGTCGTCGAGCCGGCCCTCGTCGAGGCGTACGAAGACGCCCTCACCGTGCACCTCCATCGCCGGGAGCCAGTCGGTGGGCGTCAGGGAGAGAGCGGCCTCGTGGCCGTCGGAACTCGACTCCGGATCCGCGATGCGGGTGAACGCCTTCAACGCCCGCACCTCACGCAGGCGCTTGACCAGCATCGGCCGGCCGACGCCGAGCGGGGCGAGGACCGCGGGGTCGGAGATCGGCGGCTCACAGATGAACTGCTCGTCGCGCCCCTTGTCCCGCAGAGCGTTGCCGGCGCAGAGCCGCTCGTACTCCTGGCGGCGCAGCGCCTGGTAGCGGCTCACCACACCGGCGTCCGCGTCGCTTTCCTGGGCCGGGTCCTCCTCCTGTTCGGCCTCCAGCAGCTCCATGACGGCGTCGACCGAGACCGAGTCGTCGCCCCGGAACGCTCCCTTGAGGTAGATCTCGATCTCCATGCGGGAGGAGTACGCACGCAGGTTCTCCCAGTGTTCCGAGAGTTTGTCCGCAAGACCGTCGCTCCAGGGTGGGATCGAGAGGGCGGACTTCAGCACCGGCTGCCAGACCGCCGACGAACCGCGCTGGAGCGTGCGCGGCGCCTGGGTGCAGAACTCGGCGGGTGCGTCATTCAGCCAGGGCCGCCTGCCCTCGCAGCGCACCCCGAGGTCGCTCAGGGCCGAGCGGCGGAAGGCACCCTCCATCGACACCTCCGGCACGCCGCACGTGCACGAGATGAGGATGGAACGGAGCGAAGCGCTCTGGCCGGAGAAGCGCATGCTCATCCGACCGCGGCAGCTCCCGGTCACGCCTTCTTCGCGGTTCTTGCGGTGGAGCCACTTCCAGTAGGGGAAGTCGTCGAGGTGCCCGTCCTCGCAGGCCATGACGAATCGGGACGGCACGAGCGGCTCGTCGTCGCAATCCGAGCAGACGTTCTTTCCGGCGGGTGGGTTGAAGTCCCGCACATGCTGCAGGGCCTGGCACTGCGGGCACGAGTGCCACAGCGGGAATCGCCGGACGCGTACTCCGTCCTTGCTCGTGTCGTCGGAGCCCGGGGGCAGCCGGAAGTGGCTCACGTCGAGGACGCGGGCGAGCCGGTGCTCGTGGATGATCGGTGCCTCGTCGAGGGACCAGCTCCGGTGCGCGTCGTCGAGGCCGGACACGATGAACGATTCGTTGTCGACGGCGATCAGCGATCCGACGCCGTAGGTGGTGATCATCTGGGAGCGGCGGACCGAACCGCGCCGGGGGAGGGCGAGGCGGGGCGCGGCCGAGGCACCGCCGGTGCGGCGACGCCGTGCGGGGGGCGGGGTCATCGGGAAGCCTCCAGGAAGAGAGCGGACTCGGCGTCGACGTCGCGCAGGCTCCACAGGGTGGACCATGCGCCTGTGCCCTCGGCCTCGTCGTCGAACGGTTTGAGCAGGGAGGGGACGGGGTTGCCGCGACGGGGCTCGTACAGCAGGCCGCCGTGCCCGTTCGCCATCTCCGTCCACCACTCGACGAACTCGTCGAAGGCGTCTGAGGTGTCCTGCAGCTCCTCCTCGGCGACCTGCGAGACGCGGCTCGTCAGCAACGGCTTGATCTCGGTGTACAGGCGATCCCTGTATGTGTCGATCCGACCGGCGGCGTCGTTCGCTCGGGCCTCGTGGATGAGGATGCGGGCCAGGGCCACGACCACGGCGTGCAGACCGCGGTCGCGCGACCGGGCCGAGAACGGCGTCACAGACGTCGACTCCACCTCGCGATAGAGCGCCGAATGGAAGAGCAGGAAGTTCTCGTAGTGCGAACGGTCACGGGGGCGGGTCGAGTTGAGCATCACGGCGACGAGGCCCGGATGGGCACGGCCCACGCGGCTCGTGGCCTGGATGTACTCGGCCGTGGTCTGCGGCTGGCCCATCACCGCCATCAGGCCGAGTCGGTCCACGTCGACGCCGACGGCGATCATATTGGTGGCCAGGAGGACGTCCCGGACGTCGGGATCCGGGTAGCGCTTCTCGATCTCCTTGAGCCGGGCGGGGATCAGACTCGCGTCTACCCGACTGGTCAGCTCCGAGTAGCGGTTGGAGACGCGCACCTCGGTGCCGTCGCGCTCGGCGAGGAGCCGCAGATAGTCCTCGACGTCGTCGTTCACCTGCAACTCGGCGGCCGACAACAGGCGGAGGCTGTTGAAGTAGCCGACCAACGTCCAATACGCGTCCCGGACGTCGTCGCTCGTCTCCGCGGACATGGCCTGGTGGAGCAGGGCCGCATACGTGCGGATGAGCAGGGTCGACTGGCTGGTGCCAGGCGCGAGCAGACCCACGTAGCGGCGACTGGCCTTGGTCCTGCGGTCGGTCTCCACGGCGAACCAGGAGTCCCGGGCGTCCAGACCGGCCGGGGGGAATTGGCGCACGTCCCGATCGAAGAGACGCCGCCCCTGATCGGACGCACGACGGATGGTCGCCGTGGAGGCGATCACCTTCGGCTCGTCGGCGAGGGCGTCGACGGCCGTCTCGTACAGGCCGGTCAGCGTGCCCAGCGGTCCGGAGATGAGGTGGAGTTCGTCCTGGACGATCAGCTCGGGGGGTGGAGTCGTGTCGCCGTCCCGGTCGCGGTTGAACAGTGCGGCCGTCCGCTCGCGCCACGGCATGGAGGCGAACTTGTCGACCGTGGCGATGACGAGTGTCGGTCGGGCCGCGTAGACGGTCTGGTCCACCAGGTGCACCGGCAGACCGGAGGCAAAGTCGCAGTCGGCACCGGGACAGCGCACGTCCATACGGACGTCGTCCTCGTCCACCGAGTAGTTGCGGGCGTCCAGGGCCGTGCCGCACCAGGGGCAGGCGTGGAGCTGCACCGGGTTCTCCGTCTGCAGGCTCTGCCCTCCGCGGAGCTTGAGCAGCTTCTCGCCGGCCGTCTTCAGGTCGTTCGGCGTGGCCGACTTGCCGACCCACATGCCGATCGAGATGCCCTCGTCGCCCAGGCGGTCGGGGGCCGCGCGCCGCATCCGCTCCATCGCGCAGATGAGGATCGTGGCGCGCTCGAACTGCTGCAGGGTGAGAAGGCGCAGTGTGTAGCGCATGAGCACGGTGACGCCGCCGCCGTCGGCCCCGCGGCGCAGCCGGCGCAGGAACGTGGAGAAGGCGATCAGACCGAGGTAGGCCTCGGTCTTGCCGCCACCGGTCGGGAACCACAGCAGATCGGAGATCTTGCGGTCGGGGTGGTTCGGATCTTCGATGCCACACAGACAGAGGAGCATGAACGCGATCTGGAACGGCCGCCAGCGCTGGGCCGACAGGTCGGGCGTGCCCGCACCTCCGGCCTTCACCCAGGCGCTGCGCGCACGCTGCTCCGCCATCGCCCGGTTGGCGAGCCGGAAGGCCTCCATGACCTCCGGTTTGTCCGCCAGGATCCGGATGCCTTCGTGCATCCGTCCGAGGGCCTCGCGGCAGGCGTCGAGCTGTGCGTGCGCGGCCTCCTCGTGGGGGGTTCCGGCGAGGGCGGCGGCCTCCGCGGCCTTGGCCTCTATCCACTGCTCGTAGCCGCGGGCCAGCCCGTGCAACGCGGCCAGCACCTCGACGTCGGCGTGCTCGGCGAGGCCGAGCATGCCGAGCGCCGAGCTGTCGATCTCCGGGTTGGAGTCGGTCAGCAACACCTCGTGGGTGGGCAGGAACTCGGAGCGGATCTCGTTGATCGCGGCACGCTCTATGTCGGTCACACCGACCGGCGGCGGCGTCCAGTCCCAGTGAGCGGAGCAGCCGTGTCCGACCGCGAAGGTGGGGGCATGGCGATACAGCAGGCGACTAGTGGCCAGCTCCGAGTCGACGGCGGACAGGGCGGCAGGCCGTTCGACGAACGCGGAGGCGCCGTTGGCCGCCCGGACCCGGAGGCCGGGCTGGAACAGGGCGAACGCGTCCTGGAGTTCCCGCTCGCCCACGACGTGTCCGTTGATCAGGGTGACCGTCACCGTGACCGTGCCGGTCGGCACGCCGGCCGGTCGTACGAGGACATGCAGCTTCACCTCCCCGTCGGGGACGAGGTCCACATCGAGGACCCCGGGCAGAGTGACGTCGACCCGAGTGTCCGGCAGCGCCAGTTCCCGGCGCCGCCAGTGCTCGCGCTGATGGCCCGTGGCCCTGGCCTCCGCGCGCTTGGCGGACACCGGCCGACCCTCCGTGTCCACAGGGTCGTACACGGCGGCTCGTGTGGAGATCACGATCTCGGAGTCGACCTCCGGCGCCACGGCGAAGGTGAGTCCCATGGCCGACGGTCGTCGGTCGCCGGAGACCGGCGGCTCGACGGAGCCGGCGGCCTCCTCGGGGCTGTCGTTGCTGAGCAGCGGGGCCTCGTCCAGACCCTCCTCCGCCGCGGCGTCCTCCTCAATGCGCCTGCGGGCCGTGCGGTCGGCGGCCCTCGGGAACAGCACACCGACGGGGTAGCGGGTGATCGGAGCGTCCTGGGTGAGGACCTCGACCGGGTCGTCGCCCGCCACGACGTCCGGTCCGAGAAGTTCGCGGCGCAGCCGTGCCACCAGCTCCTCGCGGACCCGGTAGTGCTCGGCGTGCGGGCCTTCCCCGTGCGTCATCCCTGTTCCTCCCCGGCGTGTCCGCCGCGTCGATACCTTCCGATTCCGGTGATCCGGGGGGCGATCCACACCCCGTTGCCGCCGAGCCCCGCATTGGCCCCGGCCGCCGTGCTGCCCGCGACCGTCTCCAGCGTGTCCACCCGCAGGCCGACGATCTCGGCGGGCCAGATCACATCCCACGAGCGTGAGATCATTTCCACCGCGTACAGGTCCCGACGGAAGCGCTCGGAGGCCTCGCCGATCACTCGGTCGCGGTGGACCAGGTCGTAAGGCGGGCTCTGGTCCGGCCCCACGGGGAGCGGGTGACGCATCCGTAGCGTCACCGTGTCACCCGGGCGCGTCTGCTCCAGCAGGTAGGTCTGCGTCTCGACCGCGGACGTGCCCGTGGCGTGCCGGCCGGGAGGCTCCTCGCGGTGGACGTCTCCGGGCAGGACCTGGATGCCGTAGCGTTCGTACTTCTTCCAACCGCCCAGGTACCAGCGGCTGGTAGGGCGGTGGCGCCGTATGCGGGAGGTGTCCGGGCCCGTCACGTGGTACAGGTCCTCGCGGGCCCGCGTCATGGCCACGTAGAGCGCCCGTGCCTCGGCCGGCACGTCGAGATCCAGGTGTGCCTTGCGCAGCTCGGCGATGGAGGGCGGGGACAGCAGCAGCACCCGGTCGTACTCCAGGCCTTTGGCCCGGTGCACCGTCGAGACGATCAACCGAGCCGTTTCCGGGTCGCCCAACTCGTCGGGGAAACGCCCCTCGGCCACCAGACGCCCTACGGCGGCGACATCGACGAGGCCGCGGCCCGTGCGCCGGGTCGCGGCACGCAGCGACCGCCAGCACCTCTGGGGCTCCACGCCCGAAGGCAACGGTATCTGTGCGAGCAGCTCCAGGAAGCGAGCCTCGGTGAGCGTCAAGGACGCGGCGCGGCGCAGGAGTTCGGCCACCCAGTACGGCACCGGCCGGTCTTGCAGGGAACGCTTCAGCGCGTGTTCCACCCCCTGCTCGTGCAAGAGTTCCGAGACGGCGAGCGCCTGACGGTTGTCCCGGGTCAGGATCGCGCAGGTGTCGGGGAACGCCTTCAGCGAGTCCAGCGCGAATCCGTCGGCCAGCTCGCCGAGGTTCGGCAGGTCGAGGAGCCGGTCGCGCAGCTCGGTGTGGAGTGATGCGGCCGCGGCCTCCTGGCCGTCTGGGTAGACGACCAGGTTCTGCAGCCGGGGGCCGAGAGCGAGGGCGGTGCGGGCCTCCGGGCTCCTCCCCCGGAAGTTCTCGGTCAGGCCCAGCTCGACGAGGTCATCGTAGGACGCTCGCAGCCAGGCGAAGAACCGATCCGTCTCCCCGGCTCGCTCCGTCGGGTCGTCGACCTGGAAGCCGTAGATGCCCTGGGCGGAGTCGCCGACCACGGTGAATCCGCACGAACGCCGGAAGCGGTCGAGCAACGTCTCCACCAGGTCCCGTCGGTCACCCACCAGGTCCTGTGCCTCGTCGATGACCACATGCGAGGGAGCCCCGAGCTCACCGGCTTCCACGGCGCCTTTCTCGATCGCGTCCGTGGCCGCGCGGATGCGCTCGTCGAAGCTGTGGGCCGCCCACTCCTCGTCGGGGTAGGCCTGCACAAGCAACTGGTACGCCCACGAGTCGAAGGTCTGGACCCGCACCCTACGGGCCCGGTCGCCGTGCCGGGCGATCCGGTCCCGCAGTTCACGGACGGCGGCCCGGGAGAAGCTCAGGACGAGTATCTCGCCCGCCCTCAACGCCTCCTCGGGATCCTCGTGCCCGACCAGGGCGTCGAGGCGCCGGACGACCGTGTGCGTCTTGCCGGACCCTGCCCCCGCGGTGACCAGGAGGCGGGTGTCCCAGGGGAGGTCGACGACGGCCCGCTGCTCGTCGGTGAGCGGAGGGCTGTCGCCGTAGGCGTCGGTCACTTGCTGCTCCACAGGTGCTCGAACTGGGTGAAGGCGAGAGCGGTGTCGAAGTTCTGGATGTTGTCGCGGACGTTGAGGATCAGGCAGGTCTCCTTGCCTCCGTTGAGGGGGCCGCGCAGACCACGCCCGATCATCTGCTGGTACACGTTGGGGCTGTAGACGGGGCGGGCGACGACGACGGCTCGGGTGGCGGGGGCGTCGAAGCCCTGGGTCAGGACGCCGTAGTTGGTGAGCACACGGGTGCGGCCTGCGCGGAAGTCGTCGATGCGTCGGCGCCGGTCGCTGGGCGACGTGTTGGAGTCGACGGCGGAGGCCGTGATCGTCAGGTCGCGGAGCTTCGCCGCCAGGTACTTGGCGTGGTCGACCGAGGTGGCGAACACCAGCACCGGCCAGTCCTTCTGCATGTTCGAGATCTCGGCCAGGATGCGGTTGTTGCGGTCGTGGTCGTCGGCCAGCCGCTGCTCAGCCGCCCTGGACAGGACACTCAACTGCTCGGCGTGCTGCTTCTCCTCACGGTTCAGGGTGATCGTGCCACCTTGCAGGAGACGATGCTCGACCTGCGCCAGCATGCCGAGGCTCTGCAGCTCGGCGTACGCGTCGCCGCTCGCGAAGACACCGTCGTCCAGACGTCGGCCACCGAAGCGATTGATCAGGCGGCGCGTCTCGTCCTGGTTGGTGTTGCGAAACGGCGTCGCGGTGAGCCCCAGCAGGTGACGGTCGGTGCGGGAGGACGTCAGGCCGAGGTGCGCCAGGATGTCGGTGTAGCGAGGCGTGATGGCGGTGTGTGCCTCATCGACGATCACGAGAGCGGCGTCACGCAACCAGGCGTAGGCGTCGGCGGCCAGACAGCTCGGCTGCTGGAGCTTGGCGTCCGTTGCGACGACCAACTGCGGTCGGTCGGTAACCGGACCCGCCTCGTTCGAAGACCAGAGCCGATTGATCGCCAGCGGCGTCTCGGCGCCCACCTTCTCCCAGACGAACTTCCAGCTCTGTACCGCTTGTTCGCACAACTCCTCGGTCTGGGCGATCCACAGGATCGGCCCATCCAGGCTGCCCACCTGTTTCACCCAGCGGATCACCGCCTCCGCCGTGACACGCGTCTTGCCCGCGCCGGTCGGCAGGGACAGCATGCCCCGCTGCGGGACGATCCGGTCCAGCATGGTGAAGACGTTGGCGGCCAGCCGCTCCTGGTAGTCGTGCAGGCGCGGGAAATGCCGGGGTCCGTCCACGTCGATCCTGGGTTCCAACGACGGCGCCCGGAACCCGGCGAAGGCGTCGGGGAAGCGGAGATCCGACACGAACGCCACCGCGTTGGAGGCGCCCCTGAACGACGACGGAGCGTGACTCGGGTAGAGGTTCTGCAGGTCACGGGCATGTTCGTGCAGGATGCTGTCTCCGTGCGCGTTGAACGCCATCTGGGCGATGCGATAGTCGTCGGGCTCGATCCCGCCGTTCTCCGCGCGCTCGCCCTCCATCAGGCCGGCGGGAAGACGGTCCCGCAGGGTCTCGGCGCCCAGCAGCAACAGAAGCTTGGTCACCACGTCGTCGGCCTCACGTACGGCCTTCAGCGCGCTCTTGACCTTCTGGTCCTCCTCCTGGCGCTGCTGGGCCTCGAGCACCTGCCTGCATCCGGACTCTCCCATGCGCCAACGGAGCTCACGGTCCACGGCGATCAGGACTTCGAGCGCGGTGGCGGGTTCGAGCACGAGGATCGTGGATCCCTGCAGGTTGCTGTTCAGTGGCGTGGGACGCATGCCATTGGGCGTTCGCGTCACTTCTTCGAGGACCTTGCACCGCTGCAGCGTGTACTGGTCCACCTGCGAACCGCGCATCTGCCGCAGCGTGGGGTACGCCTCCTTGAGTGGGACCGGCTCACCGGCGGGCTCATGCCGGGTCTCGCGGCTGATCACATCGGCGTACGGCAGCATCCCCCACTGCTTGACGAGCAGCGCGGCGTCCTCGGCCGACGCGGCCAGCAGAGCCGGCAGTCCCTCGGAGCGCAGCGCCCGATACTCACCCTGTGACGAAGCGACGGCGATTTCGCCATCGGGGCGCGTGCCCCACTTGTCGCCGATGCGACACCGTGTGAGCGAGTCGTCGGGGAACGGCACCTCCAGCCGCGTCAGAAGCACGTAGGTGTTGCCGACGAACACGTCGTCCTCGCTGTGCTGAAGCTTTTCCAAGAGCTGGTCCCAGAAAGAACTGGGCACGTCTTCGACGCTCGTGGCCAGACGTAGCTTGCGGGCCTTCTCGGGGCTGATCTGGGCGACCGGCAAAACATCGCTGTACGCGACGAGTTGAGGGCCGACCGCCTCGTCGACAGGGCGGGCTCCCTGCGAGGTCGGGACGAGACCGTGACGCTTGAGCATCCAGCGTATCGGCGAGGCCACCGCTCGACGGGTGCTGACCTGCGCTCCGACCTGCAGTGTCCAGTTGTCGACCAGGGCTTCCTCCGGGAGCATCTTCAGGAAGTTGGCCCGGGCCTCGTTCGAGAGTTCTGGCAGGAGGTGCAACGGTCCGCCGACCGCGGCGCCCTCCAACTTGATTCGGGCGAGGGTCGGGCGGGACGCCTGGTCGGGCAGGGTCGCGCAGTACTCCTTGTGCGCGACCTCGCGGTACTGCTCGAACCACGGCTCCTCCTCGGGGCGGTGTCCCGCCGTGGGCCGGTCGCGCAACCCCACCTCGCGGAAGAAGGCCATGTCGTCGGAGTGGAAACGGGTGTCGACGGCGACGGAAGGGTCGGACTCTGCCGTCACGACGGGGCCGGGCAGCAGGCACTCACGCATGGGGCGGAAGCCGTCGCCCGCGGTGCGCACGTACAGCGTCGACCCCGGATGGGGCACACGTCGGACCACCTCGTGCGACAGCTGGCTGCTGCCGGCCTGGTGGAACAGCTCCCAGAACCGGGTCCACTCCTGCGAGCCGTACGAGGCGAAGCCCTGCTCCAGGACGCTGACGAAGCGGCCTCGGACATCGGCGTCACGAATGCCGAGCACGGCGAGGGCACTCGCGAGCGACGGCTCGTCGGACAGAGCGGTGTCGACGTACACGAGGGACTCGCGCAGCCCGTCCTGGTCGGTGCGGCGGAACACCTTGCCGACGACCGGGGCCACCATGCCGTCCTCCTCGGTCAACACGATCCGGGCGGTGCGGGCCTCGTTCGCGTACGGCGAGGACGACTGGACCATGTCGGCGACGATGCGAACGGCGGTGGCGGACGCCCCGGCGGTGCCGTCGGCGACCAGAGCTTCCAACCACTCCCTCACCGAGGCACGTTCGCGCTTGGCGGCCTTGAGAATGTGCTCCACCTTGCCGGCGCGGATGTCGGTGGCCTCCACGGACGGGTGCAGCCAGTTCGTGGGCCGGCCGGGGTAGGAGTTCCACATGGTCAGCCAGCGGAGCAGCGACTTGTTGTCCTTGCCGAGCGGCGGGTGGATGTTCAGGTCGCGTGGCACCCGCAGCCGGCCGTCCTGGTCCGGCAGCGACGGGCGATGGGCGGTGGCCTCCCAGATCCGTTCGGTGAGGTAGCGGTCGGCCCAGCTGACGGTCTCCGACTCACGGGACCGCCCGGGAAGGAGCGGAAGGTACGCGGCCGGGTCCTCAGCGGGGGCCAGCTTGGGCAGCGACTCGACCACCAGCCGGGCGGCCACCCGGATCATCTCCTGGTTGAACGGGGAGGAGTCCAGCAGGTTCTGCCTGTCCTCGTTGGTCTTCCAGGCTCCATTGAGGATTCCGCTCAGCGTCATCTCGTACTTGGTCGGGAAGAACGACCAGAACCTGCCCCGCCCCTTGGGAGAGGACATGAGCCCGGCGGCGGAGTCCTTCTCGTACTCGCGCACGGCCCACGAGATGTCGAGGGAGACACGGTCGTGCAACTCTCCCGCGCTGGAACGGGCGGCGTCGGTCGGCTCGTGGGTGAGCGTGAATACCCGCCACCGGGTGGCCGAAGGATGCCGGCCGGGGCGCTCCTCACGTACGGTGTGCAGTTCCTTGTCACGTTCGACGGTGAGGGTGCGTCGCACGACAGGGCGCGGACGACGGTCCTCCAGGATCACCTTGGCCACATGCGGTGAGAAGAGTTGGAACCCGACGGGGAACTCCTCACGGCTGCCGGCCGACTGCCCACCGTGCATGTCCTGACCGAGCCGTTCGGCGGCGCCGTCGAGCAACGGGAGGCGGACGACGGTGGTGGCCCATCTCAAGAGTTCGTCGAGCACGGGGTCGGCGGCCCGTTCGGCGGTTTCGTCCAGCGGGCGTGCCATGCGCAGCACCGGAGCCTCGAACTCCTCGCCCAGCCGTGCCGTGACCTCGGGAACGGAACGGATCTGGGCGTGGGCCCACTCACGATCGAAGCCGAAGCAGCCGGAACTGCTGAAGAACTGCGGGGCGTCGGTCACGACCAGCACGGATTTCACACCGACACCGAAACGTCCGATCTGGCCACCGCGTTTCCGGGACATGCTCATCCGCAGAATCGTCTCGGCGCCTTCGGGGGTGACCGGTGTCCCCTCGTTCGCGCAGTAGAGATGGGCGTCCGTGAGAACGACATGGGTGGAACCGCCGGGCTCGGCGGCGATTTCGTCCGCGGCGTTCTGGACGAGCTCGAAAAGTTGCCGGTCACCGTATCCGCCCTGGGTGATCCGTCTTTCTCCGTTTGCGTGTTCCGGAATGAGTCCGGGATCGACGGCGTACGTCCTGAGCACACGGGAGGACTGATCGACCACGGTCTTGAGCACAGGGTTCAGTTCAGGAGACACAGAAAACTCCGATCCTGGGGGAAAGACCTGGTGGCAAGGAGATGAGGCAGCGGGCTGACATGCGATCAGGCGATTTGACGCCTATAGGCGATGCATGCGCGCGGTTGAGGTGAGGGCGGCTCCGAATAGGGGTGCAGCGCCCCTCAGGGGGAAACTAGAATTCGACCTCGTTCGGGGCATGAAAAACACGGGTGGGACGGTGTGTTTCTTTGCGGGTGAGGAAACGGAAAAACTGAATCAGGTGCGCAGAAAGCGACGTCGCATCGCTGCCTGTGTACCGTCGGAAAACTCAAAGAGGAGAAAACGGCACACTTCTACCAGGGCGTCGGAGAATTGTCTCTTCCGAGGCGTGTGGGGCCGCTGGTCAAGGACCGTACCCGGTCGTGTGGGGGTGCGCAAGGGGGTTTGAAAAGGCATCTACCGAAGGGAAGAATGGGGCAATCAGGAGGAAAGTTTGGCGTATCTCCCTGGGTGGTCATGCTGCGGTGATCGGGATGTCTGTCAAAGGTCGTTTGACAGTGGGCGCAGTGTCAAAGGCGCAGGTATGGTGGCCTCCTTGTCCGACGCACGTGGCGCAGGATCCGAGAGCAGGTGACCGTGGAAGCAGGCGAGGACTTCGGTCCATGGCTGGCGCGGCAGTTGAAGCTCGCCGACATGACACAGACCGAGCTGGCCCAGGCCGTGGAGGTGACGCGCGCGGCGGTCTCGGCGTGGATCACCGGACGGGCCACTCCGCGCCCCGAGACGATCGAACGTATCGCCCGGGCCTTGAACACCGATCTGGCCACGGTGCACACCCGCACAACCGACACTCAGGCCGGCCTGCCTGTCGGCTGGTACCACCGTCCCGGACATGCGGACGGCGGGCGGGAGTTGGGCAACGCCGCCGCGTTCGCCTTCGACGCCGACGTGTCGGTGCTGGCTCGAGAGACCTGTCAGAACAGTCTCGACGAGCGGCTCACCGAGAACGGGCGACCCGTACGCGTGCGTTACACCCTGCACGAGCTCAACGGTGAAGCTCTCGCGAGATTCCGAGAGGCCATCCAGTGGGACGACCTCTTCCCGCACTACGAGGCCGCCGCCGCGCAGGAGCAGAAGGTCGGCCGGGTCATCGACGCGGGGCTGCGCGACATGTACGAGCACGACCGCCTCGTTCTGCTGCGGGTGGACGACTACAACGCCGCGGGCCTGACCGGCGACGACTACGACGACGGCCGCTTCGCGGCGGTGGTGAGGCGTCAGCTCGACAGCCACAAGTCGGGAACGTCGGCGGGTGGTTCGTACGGCTTGGGCAAGGCCACGCTGTGGGCCACCAGTCGACTGGGTCTCGTGCTCATGAACTCCACGCTGTCCGAACCGCACGAGGGCCGCACCGAGCGTCGCCTGATCGGGCGCCTCGACCTTCCGTGGCGTCGGGTTCACGGCAAGCCGTGGGCAGGGCCGGCGTGGCTGGGACGACCCGACCCCGAGTCCCCGGGAGCTGCGGTGGCGCGCTCCTGGTGGGCGGACGAGGAGACCGTCGAGTCCCTGTATCTGAAGCGCGAAAGCGGTGAACCCGGTACGTCGTTCCTGATCGTGGGAGCTCACGACGTGGCGAGCCTTGTGGACGACAATCCCGCCCCCGACGGTGACGAGGGCGAGGACGACGACAGCATCCAGCGGATGCATCGCAGACTCGTGCGGGCCTTGGGCAAGAATTTCTGGGCCGCCATGACGGGCGGCGGTGACCAACTGCCCCTGCTCGAGGCCTCCGTTCGTACCCTGCGCAACGGTGAGGTGGTCCTGGCGGAGGAGCGCGTGGACCCCGCGGTCACCCAGCCGTCCCGTACGCGCGCCCTGAAGGCGTTTCTCGACGGTACGACCGTGGAGCAGCTCACGGAATCGGGACAGGTGGCCGCGGTCACCGTGCCGCTCAACCTGCCGGCTCGAGGGAGCGGACGTGCCTCTCTGGGCGAGCATCGCGCCGTGCTCCTGGTGACGGACGCCGAGGACGCGGACGGCAAACCCAATCGTGTCGCGGCGATGCGCGGCAACCGTATGACGGTGCGGGACGCCCCTGTCCCCGGGCTGCCGTTGTCCGTCAACCCGTTCCAGGCCGTCCTGCTGGCCGGCGACGCCGCGGGCCCACGGGCCCCGTTCGCCACCGAGGCCGAGGAGTTCCTGCGTGCGGCCGAGCCCCCTGAGCACAACAAGTGGGGACAGACGGAGGAGTTGACACTCACCTACTCGCCGTCGGCCTATCGGCGGATCACCTCCCTCACCCGGGAGACCAACGCGGCGATCAAGGCGCTGGTGGCCCGTCCCAAGAAGAGGCCCAAGGCCGGGGGAGGGCGCCTGGCCCCCAAGCTGACCGTCGGCGCCGGGAAGAAGACGCGTCGACTCTCGACGGCGACGCTGCCGGTGCTGGAGGAGTTGGACGCCCAGGTGCTCGACAGCGGCGCCTGGCAGGTGATCGGTGAGATCAGGATTCCCGCCGGAGGCCACATGTGGCCGCTCGTCCCGGTGGCCAAGTTCGATGTTCGCTCCGGTCCACGTCCCACCATCGCGTGGGCGGAGCTCGTGGGAGTGGACAACTGTCGGGTGGTGGACGGCACTCTGCGCTTCGACGAGGCGCGCGCCGCGACGTTCCGTGGGGTGACCGATCCCACGACGCACGCCGTAAGGACGAGCCTGAGCGGTCTCGTCGTCGAACTGCGCACCGGTGAAGGGGAGCCGCTGTCATGAAGGTGTTCCCATACCCGCGCCTGCGCGGCACGGTCTCCCTGCGGGTGGACGCGGCGAGAGTCAAGGCACCCGAGCAGCCACGCGAACAGCTCGACTCCCGTGCTCGCTCCGTGGTCGAGCGCGCCGTCGCGCTCGGCCTGGCGGAGACGGAGGACTGGGAGACCGCCACGTTGACCGTCTCGGCGACGATTCCGGCGAAGGCCACCGAGCCGGGAGGCCCGTGGTCCGATGTCGTGGTCGTCGCGGTGCTGACGGACAGGGCGACCAACGCCCGTGTCACATCAAGGCTCCTTCCCGAGGCGGAGGGCGGCCGTGAATGGCGTGGCGAACTGCAGGTGCTGCGTGCCGACCTGTTCGACCGCGCCACGCTGACGGTTCAGGTGGTCGCGACGGTCGACGGAGTGCCAGGACGGATCATCGCGGAAGCGGCCGCCGACTGGATCATCGACGCGAGGAGCGACACCCCGGCACGGGAGCAGAGCTTCGACATCAAGGAAGGCGGATTCGCCAAGGGCCCCGGCTGGCTGCGAAAGTTCACCGACGCCCCGTGGATCGTCAACGCTTCGGGGACGTTGCCCACCGTGCACATCAACACCGACTTCGAGGGATTGACGGACATCCTCGGCGCCGAGGGACGAGGGCCTGAAGGACTGGTCAACGAACTGATGGTGTCCCAGATGGCCGCTGACGTGTGGATGGCCGTGTTCCACTCGGCCATCGGCGACCTGGAGATCGAGGACGACGGCACACCCCTGTTCCCGCATGGTTGGCAGGGTGAGGTGCTCAGGGAGATGCTTCCTGATGTCGTGCCCGAGCGGACTCTCGAGGACGCCTTGCGCGAGGTGCATCGGCGGCGTGTGGGCGCGACGGGATGGACCGAGCTGCAGCCGCGTATCCAGTACGCGGCGATGCGAAGGGCCGAGGTGCCCAGGGCGCTCTCGGAGACCGTACGCGGTCTGGCCAAGCTCAAGCGTGAGGACGAGGCATGACGGAGAGTCCCGACCACCTGCCCGAGTACCTGGCTCGACTCGCCGACGAGGAAGCGGTGCGGTTCATCACGGACGGGTTGCTGTCCGGGAAGGACAACGTCCCGGCGATCGCCCTCAACCAGGCCGCAGAGGCGCTGCCTGAAGGTCCACGGTGGCGACTTCGCGCGATACGAGACCTGATCGACGACGCGATGTACACGTATCGGGACGACAAGCCGACGCAGGTGGATGCCTGGCTCGCTCCGCGGCTGCACGCGGTTCTTCGCCTCACGCGTGCGGAGGCCGCCGACCCCGCACTGTGGAACTACCTGGCCCTCGGCGTCGCTCCCGACTTCGTGGTCTGGCGGCACCTTTCGGAGTCGAAGAAGACCGTCAACGCTCGTTACTTCAAAGGCCCGTATCACAAGCAGGCCTTCGCCCGGCTCTGGTGGGCGGCTGAACTGTTCCGAAACGGGCCCGATTACGAACCGGTCGTCATCGCGTGCGGCAGTCAGGAGATGATGAACGGACCGCTGAGGTACGACGTGATCGACCATCGGCCCACGGCGCAGGCATTGGTCCGGCTGCTGCGACGGGAAGTAGTGCGGACGGGTCGTGAGGCGAACGCCCTGTTCAAGGCTGTCAATGTAGCGGCGGCGACCCTCATGTACGACGTGATCGCGCCGGACACGGAGCGGGATGCCAGGGCGGTGCGGAGATGGATCGACGAGGGAGAGGAAGGCCGTGCCGTGCACCATCGCCCTCTTCCGGTCGGGCCTGCCGAGGAGCGCACCCCCGAAGACTCGGTGGAGCGCCTGACGGACCACTTCGCGGAGCTGTTCGCGGACGCTCCCGTGCGGGGGAGGGAAGACGGCGAGGAGGGCTCCGAGGAGGACTGATCCGAGCCCTTCGTGCTACGAGCGGGGCGGAAGCCAGGACTTCAGCGCCGCGATGGCTCGCTCCTTGCGGCTGTCGTCCAGTTCCAGTGCTGTGCACAGGACGTGCACAGCGAGGAGCGGCGGGATCGCGTTGCCGATCTGCTGCGCGACATCGGCGCCCCGCCAGGGGTACTCGGCCGGAAAGGTCTGCAGCAGGCCGGCCTCACGCAATGTGAAACGGTCCTGTTCCGGGCCCAGTTCGGGCTCACCATCCGCGTTGTAGCCCTTCAGGTCGAACACCGTGTTGCGACGCACCTTACCGGTGACGGTGGCAGCCGGCGCTTCGGAGGTGCGCAGTCCTCGTTTCTTGGGGTCACCGCCCGATCCGTAGTTGGAGCGGACGACGAAGGCCGTGGAACGCGAGTCCTTGAGCGCGTCGCCCATGGAGACCCATGGCTTCACCGACCGCGGTGCCTGCACCGGGGCGTCGAAGAGCGGGCTCTGCTGGAGGTCACGTGGCCGCACGTCGGGTTCCCGCACCGCGGTGAGGCGCTTCGCCCCCTTGCGATAGCGCTGATGCGTGATCGGCGGGAACTCGACACCTCGACCTCTGCCGTCCCCCCGGCGACGAGCGATCAGCACCGCACGGCGACGTGTCTGTGGCACCCCGTACTCCTCGGTGTGCAAAATGTCGCATTCCGCGTCGTATCCGAGGTCGCGAAGGATCTCGCGGTACTTCTTCCATACGGGGAGGACGGTGGGCACCTGCTCCAGTACCACCACCTCGTAGGGAACGGACTTGAGCTTCTTCTC
Organism: Streptomyces sp. NPDC046931; assembly: GCF_040644655.1. Taxonomy (NCBI): domain Bacteria; kingdom Bacillati; phylum Actinomycetota; class Actinomycetes; order Kitasatosporales; family Streptomycetaceae; genus Streptomyces; species Streptomyces sp. NPDC046931. Next base: position 34,808 of record NZ_JBEYWX010000013.1, on the reverse strand, counting down.
GACGATCCACCGAAGGGGTTGGAGCACGAGCCCGGTGCGCTCGTCGGCCCATTCCAGTTCGACGGCTCTCCGCTCGACCTCCGCCCAGGCCTTCTCGAGCTCCTCGACGGTCTTGCTGTCCCCCACGAGTTCGGCCAGGTCCGTCACCTCGTCGAGGGCTTTGTGCCCCTCCCGGTTGCCCGCCACCGAGTAGGTCTGACAGGGCGGCCCTCCGGTGAGGACGCGTGCCGAGCTGACCTCGGGGTCGAGCGGGTTCAGCTTCGCCACGTCGCCCTCCTCGGTGGTGAGCAGATCGGCGGCGTGCCGGGTCTCGCGGGTCGACTTCTCCCACTCCACCCCGATGGTGGGTACTCCGAGCACCTCGGCCGCGATGTCCAGGCCCCCCGGTCCCGCGAAGAGATCGACGATGACGGGCGGATCCTGGTTCGCGGCCGGGTGAGGTGCTCGGGTCATGAGGCGCAAGTGTAGCCAGCGTGCACCACCTGTATCAGGAGGCCGGTCGAAAACCCGCGATGCCGCTCTGACCAGGAAAGACTTCGTTCAGGAACAGAGCGCGTGGGCGATGGCCAAGCCGAGCGCCTCGCCAACCGGTGGCGGGGAGGCGTGGCCGATCTGCCGGTAGCGGGCCGTCTTCCTTCCGGTGATCACCCAGTCCTTCGGGAAGCTCTGGAGCAGGGCTGTCTGGTCCACCGTGAGCCGCACCGTGCCGTCCTTGCCGAGTTCCGGTGCCCACACGAAGTCCGGTCCGGGGATCTCGTCGCCCAGCGAGTGGGCGTTCACCCCCAGCTTCTCCCACTTCCGTTTGCTTCCGGCAGGCCCCAGGTCGGCACCACCGCGATTCTTCGACCCGCCGACCAGCGTGGGGGCGACGGCCGCCGCTTGGGCTGCCCACCGGTCGGCATCCTTCCAACCGAGCGATCGCATGGAGGGCACCAGTGCTTCGCCGACCGACACATGGTCCGTCGTGGTGGGGGAGGGCGACCGAAAGGAGGAGAACCGCCGCTTCTCGAGTGCCACCAGAACCCCCTGCTTGCGGTCCTGCGGCACTCCGAAGTCGGCGGCGTTGAGGACGAACCAGCTGAACTCGTAACCGAGATGCTCCAGTTCCGCGCGGGCGAACTCGCGGAAGTCGCGGAACCTGTCCGAGTGTGCGAGGGCGGGCACGTTCTCGACGAGCAGCGCCCGAGGCCTGACCGCGTGGGTCAGGTAGACAGCGGCCTTCAGCAGCCGTTCCTCCTCGCCCGACTCGGCCCGAGCGGCCGTGGCGTTGGACCTCACCCGCGGCAGTCCCGCGGACAACAGGTCCACGTCGTAGCTCTCCGGGTGCTCGCTCGGGTCGAGGTCGAGAAGGTCCGCCTGAAGCACGTTCCAATGCGGTCGGTTGGCCCGCAGGGTCCGGCAGGCATCAGCGTCCTCGTCCAGCAGCAGTCTCGGCTCGAAGCCGGCCCGCTCCAGTCCCAGGGCGAGCCCACCTGCCCCCGAGCACACGTCGACAAAGGTCAGCCCGCTCATCGATCGGCCCCCCGCCTTCGTTGGCCCCTTCGTCGCTGCACAGCCGCCGCGATACGCGGTGCCACGTCCTCCGCCGCTTCATGCTCCCAGAACCGCAGGACTTCCCACCCGGCTGCCACAAGATGCTCAGTGGTCTCCGCGTCCCGCGCCATGTTGCGGTCCAGCTTCTGCCGCCACCACTCCGCATTCGACTTCGGCTGCGTCGCGTGTACGGGGCAGCCGTGCCAGAAGCAGCCGTCGATCAAAACGGCCACCTTGACCGAGGTGAAGGCCACGTCGATCCGGCGCCGGGCCATGCCCGGCACCGGGTACTCCACGCGGAAGCGCAGCCCGGCCGCGTGCAGCAGGCGACGGACCGCCAGCTCGGCTGCCGTGTCCTTGCTTACTTGTCTGCTCATACGTGCCGAGACGGCCGGCGACGACGGCTTCATCGTGCTCAAAGCTGCTGTGCCTCACGATCGTGGCTCGGTCCGTTCGATGACCGCCGAGTCCGCCCGGCCCGAGTCGATCGCCTGGAGCCGCACCCGGGCTGCCCCGGACTGGACGAGGTGGTCGTGACGAGACCGGACGTCGTCACGAGCCCGCGTGGATCGATCGAGCCGTGTGACTACGGCTGCGGTGTCGATTCCATCACGGGGTCGAGTGCAACCGCACCAGGTTCCGGTGGCCGGGGCCGGAAGCTGGTCCCCGCCATTCCCGGTATCGCGCTGCCGGCCGGCCTTCAGGCCTCCGGGTCGCCGTGGCAGCCCGAGTACGAGCGCCCCGCCCCGCACCAGCACACCCCACCCCGCTCCGGCGGCCAAGCCTCCGCCCGCCCCCGTGCCGCCAGTGTCGTGGCGTACTGGGGGAGCAGGGACGTGTCCTCCGGGGTCGTGCCCTCCGACGCTGCGAAGGCCTCGTAGGAGGGGACCGTGCCGGTCACGATGCCCAGGTTCGGGGTGCCGGAGGCGGCCAGTTCCCTCAGGGAGGCCTCTATCGTCGACAGGTGCTCCTCGTGGGAGGAGTACTCGGTGGCCAGTGACGGGTACGCCGACACCAGCTCGTGCAGTTCGGGCGCCGGCCAGTGCAGGACCGCGACCGGGAACGGGCGGGACAGGGCCTCCCGGTACGCGCCCAGCTCCGCCCGAAGGCGGCTGATCTCGGCCTGGAGTTCCGCCGGGTTGTCCGAGCCCAGGGACCAGATCCGCTTGGGGTCGTGGAGTTCGTCCAGGGAGACCGAGGAGGAGTGGAGGGTGTCGGCCAAGGTGTCCCACTCGTCATGGGCCGCGCCCAGCATGCGGCGGACCCGGTGGCGGCCGTAGAGGAGCGGGTGCGTGGACTGCGGGGGCTCCGCGGTGTCGCCGAGCAGGAGCCGCAGCCCCTGTGTGAACGTCTCCTCCGCCGCCTCCAGCTCGTCGTGCGACTCCAGCGACTCCGCGACGATCAGCCAGGGCGCCGGGTGGCGAGTGGCGGATGCGCGGACTCCGTCGATGATCGCCCGGGCTTCCGCCTCGTGGTCGTACTCCCACAGGTTCGATGCCTTCAGGGCCCGTACGAGGTGGGGGTTCTCCAGCGGTTCGGAGGACGACAGCAGGCGGTCGTACAGCGCGGTCGCGCCGGGGCGGTCACCGGCCAGTTCCCGGTGGGCCGCGGCCTGGAGCAGCAGATGTTCCGCGTCCTCGGGGTACAGGCCGGCAGTCCGCTCCAGGCGTGCTGCTTCGGCGTTGTGGTCGACGTTCTCGGCAGGCGTGTCGGGGCGCATGGGGGACACCGTACTGCCGCCGACCGACAAACGAGAGAGATTCGCAGGCCAGGGCCAGGGGGTGGACGTCTCGGTCGGGAACCTCACGTCTTGCTCAGAAGCTCCGGCGGCGAGGCGGAGAGGCAGTACGGTGCCGGCAGAAACGGGCGCACCGGGAGACGGTGCCGGGAGACCACCGGTAGACGTTCGCTCGGAGACCACCGGTAGACGTTCGTCCGGAGAGCACCGGGAGGTGTTCGCCCGGAGGGCACCGGGATCGAGTACGGCTGGAAGACGGGGGAGACCAGTCATGACCTCTACGCGTACGGGCGCCGCCGCGCGCCCGTGGATCTGGATCGCCGGTGGTGTCGTGCCGGCGGCGGTGCTGCTGCTCGGGGCGTGCACCGCGTCCGAGCGGCACGAGACCCCAGCGGGTGCCTCGGCTCCGCCGGGTTCCCGTACGGCGGCCCCGCGCTCCGGGAGGACGCCGACCGAGCAGGCTGAGGCGGCCCTTGCCGCCGTCGGCAGCGGGGCGTTGGTCGAGGCGGGTACGGAGCGCGTCGCAGACGGCATCCACCCCAAGCCCGTGTTGAGTGCGGGCAGGAGATACCGGCTCGACCTGGTGTGCGTCGGCCGGGGCGGTGCGCGGGTGGCGTTCACGCCGGCGGGCGCGGGTACGAAGGCCACCGTGCCGTGCGATCGGTCGGTGGTGTGGCAGCGGATCACCCCGCACGGGCACAGCCGGAACAGCCCCGTCCATATCGATGTCGACGGAGCCAAGGGGTCGACGGGTGTGATCTCCTGGGCCGTTCGGGAGGTGGTCTGAGGTGTTCTCGAGAACGCCTGCGGGCTGGGGCACCGCCTGTGCCGTGCTGCTGCTTTCGCTCGCCGCCTGCACGACGGGCCACTCCGACGCCGGGCCATCTCGCGCGGTACCCGAGCGGTCAAGCGACTCCGCCGTGCCCGGCGAGGCCACCGCGAGGGTCACCGCCACCGCCACCGCCACCGCCACCGCCGCCGCCGAACGGCCCTCGTTCCGGGCGCCGGAGCTCGGTGACGGTGAGACCCTCGCCGGCCGCCAGGAGCCGACCCGCGGCAATGCGAGCTTCGAGTTGGGTACGGGCAGGAAGGGGGACGCTCTGCTCGTCGGTGTGCGGTGCGAGGGCCGGGGACGGATGTACGTCGCGGTGCGGTCGGTGGATGCCTCCTTCTCCGTGGACTGCCGGGCCGGCCGGGTCGGCTCCTACGAGAACGAGTTGGCGCTGACCGGCGCGGACCGCCGCGGCACCGTGGCCGTCGAGGCGCCCCCGGCCGTGCGATGGTCCGTGACGGTCGGGCGGGGCGCACCGGCCCCCAAGGGCCCGGCCGGGCCCGGGTGACCGGCCGATGCCTCAGGCGCCCCGCTCCCGCAGTGCCAGGACACCGGCCGCACCCACCAGGGCCAGGCCCGCCGAGACGACCAGGGCGATGTTCGCGCCGTGCGCCGGTGCGCCGCCGCCCGAGGTGACCAGGGCGATGGTGAGGGCCACGCCCGCGCAGGAGCCGATGTAGCGGAACGTCTGCTGGGCGCCCGAGCCCATCGCCGCCCGTGCCATGGGAACCGACTCCACGGCGACCAGCGGGAGCGCGGCGTTGAGCAGACCGCTGCCCACGCCGCCGATCAGCAGGCCCGGCAGCAGCCGCGTCCATGAGTGGGCGCCTATGGCGCCGAGCATGGTCAGGACGGCGACGGCGTGCAGCGCGAAGCCGAGGGCCAGTTGGTGGCGGGGCGAGACGCGGCCGGCGAGCCGCTTCGCCTGGAGGGCGACCGCGAAGGACAGCCCGGACCAGAGCAGGAACAGCCATGCCGTGTCCATGGCGGAGAGGCCCAGCGTCCGCTGGAGCAGAGCGGGCAGGAAGCTGAACAGGCCGATCACCCCGAGGCCCGTGAACAGTCCGGCCGCCGAGGAGCCGAGGAAGCGTGGGTGGCGCAGCAGGGTGAGGTCGATCATCGGGGTCCGGGTGCGGTGCTCGACCATGGCGAAGAGCAGGATCAGGAGCACGGCCGCGGCGAACAGCAGAAGCACCGGCGCTCTCAGCCAGCCGTCCCGGCCCAGGGTGAGGGCGGCCACCAGGGAGACGAGGGCGAGGCTGAAGACGGTTGCCCCCACGAGGTCGGGCCGGCCGGCGCGGGGAGCGCGGGACTCCGCCAGGGTGCGTGCCGACAGGGCCGCGATCACGAGCGCGGCGGCGCCGAGGACGCCGTAGGCGGCCCGCCAGGTGGGCATCGCCCCGGCGATCAGGGGGCCCGCCGCGATACCGCCGCTGACGAACGCGCCCCACACGCCGGTCGCGTGCAGCCGGCCGCGCGGGCTCGGGTAGGCGTGCACCAGCAGGCCGAGGCTGCTGGCGAGGATGGCCGCGCTCGCCGCGCCCTGGGTGATGCGGGCCAGCGTGAACAGCCAGGTCGAGGTGGTGAAGGCGCCGAGCGCGGCGGTGACTCCGAGGGCGACCGTGCCGGCCACGAAGATCCGGCGGCGGCCGTAGTCGTCGGCGAGGCTGCCGGCCACCAGGAGCAGCGCGGCCAGGCCCAGCGGGGTGCCGTTGAGGAGCCAGGCCTGGGCGGAGGCCGGGGTGTGCAGGGCGGCGACGGTGTCGGGGAGCGTGACCACCGGGGCGGTGTAGTTCATCAGGGCCACGGTGGTGGCCGCGCTGGTCAGGGCGAGGGTGTGGGTGGACCGTGCGGCCTTGGGTGCCGCGGGCGCGGTGGCGGTGCTTGCGGTGGTCGCGGTGGTTTCCAGCTGGGGCATGGCCTGCGCTTCCGGAGCGGATGGGAGGGGCGGGAACCGGTGAGTTCGTTCATTGAACTGACTTGGGTCCCGACCGTAGCAGCGTCGGTTCGGTCATTGAATCAACGGCAGGCAAAGTCGGTTCGGTCAATGAACCGGTGGGCCGAAAAGTGGTTACAGTGGGGTCATGGCTCTCGGTAAGGACTACGCGGCACAGGAGTGCTCGATCGCCCGGGCGCTGGAGGTCGTGGGCGAGCGCTGGACGCTGCTCGTCGTGCGTGACGCGTTCTACGGCGTACGGCGCTACAACGATTTCCTCGTCCACCTCGGCATCCCGCGCGCCGTTCTCGCGGCCCGTCTCCAGACCCTCACCGCCGAGGGCATCCTCGAGAAGCGCCGCTACCAGGACTCGCCGCCCCGGGACGAGTACGTCCTCACCGACCGCGGCATCGCCCTGTGGCCCGTCCTGCGCGCGCTGGGCCTGTGGGGGCGTGAGCACTTCACCGAGAAGCAGCTGCGTATCTACCGGCACGCGCCCTGCGGGACGGAACTGGGCTCGTACGGCGAATGTCCCGCCTGCGGAACCGTCGTACCCCCCTCGGACGTCGAAGTAGAGCCGGGACCCGGGCTCGACCCGAGCCCGGCCGATCCGGTCAGCCGAGCGATCCTCAAGCCGAGGAGGCTGTTGCAGCCGATCGAGATCGAGCCCGTTTGACGGGAGCGAGCCCGTATGGCGGGGGCGAGCCCGTATGGCGGGGGCGAGCCCGTGTGGCGGGGGCGAGCCCGTGTGGCGGGGGCGAGCCCGTATGGCGGGGGCGAGCCCGTGTGGCGGGGGCGAGCCCGTATGGCGGGATCGGCCTGTGTGGTACCGAGCCTGTGTGACGGGGCCAGGCTCGTAGGAGGGTGGGACGTGTGTGTGGGGGGAGGGCAGTCCATGATCCGTAGCCGGGTGAACCTGTGCCCCGCCGCCGTGCTGCTCGTCCTGCTCCTCGAGGTCGCCGTCCTCGGCACCGGCAGCCTGCCCGCCGCCGTGGCCGTCGCCTTCGCCGCGACCGCCGCGGCCGGCTCCGCACTCGCCGTCTGCGCGCTGATCAGCGCCCGCAGCGTGCCCGCCGTACCGCCGACGCGGGTGCGCACGGCCCTGCGCGACCGCGAGCACCGCACCGCCTTCCTGCCGCAGCGGGACCCCGACGCCCCGGGCCGCAGCCGGCCCCGCGCACCGGGGCGGGCCCTTCCGGCGACCACCGTGTAGGGCCCACACCTCTTCGCTTCCATGCGCTCGCCGCACGAGTGCCAGACGTGTGACCCCGCGCGGGTCGTCATGCCGACACCTTCTCTCTTCCCGGCACGACGAGACCCCCGGAGGGCTCACCCATGTCCACGTTCATGTCCGTGTTCGCCGGCCTGGTCGAGTGGCTCGCAGACCTGCTCCAGCCGCTCTTCCACGCCTCCGCGACGGCCGCCGCGATCGTCCTGTTCACCGCACTCGTACGACTTCTCGTCCACCCCCTGTCCCGGGCCGCGGCGCGCGGGCAGCAGGCCCGCGCCAGGCTGCAACCCGAGATCGCCGAGCTGCGCAGGAAGCACGCGAAGGACCCGGTGAAACTCCGGCGGGCCGTTCTCGATCTGCATGCCCGGGAACGCGTCACCCCGTTCGCGGGCCTGCTGCCGAGCCTGCTCCAGGCGCCCGCCTTCTTCCTCCTCTACCACCTGTTCTCGAGCACCACGATCGGCGGCGAGGGCAACGATCTGCTCACCCACACGCTGTTCTCCGCGCCGCTCGGTGACCGCTGGGCGGACGCGCTCGGTCACGGCGGACTCCTCGGACCGGCCGGGCTCGTCTACCTCGGACTGTTCGCGTTCGTCGCGGCCGTCGCCGCCTTCACCTTCCACCGCGCGCGGCGGACGACGGCCGAGAGCGTGGCCCTGGCGGGGGAGGGGGAGCAGGTGCCCGGGCTCGGCGCGGTCGCCAAGGTGATGCCGTTCCTGTCCTTCCTCACCCTGGTCACCGTGGCGGTGGTGCCGCTGGCCGCCGCGCTGTACATGGTCACCAGTACGACGTGGAGCGCGGTCGAGCGGGCGGTGCTCTACCGCTGAGCGCGGCGGCGATCCGGCGGTCGCCGGTCCGCCGGGCCGGTCCGCCGGGCCGTGTCACCGGGCGGGCCGGTCACCGAGCGAGCCGCCGGGCCGGTCACCGGGCGAGCCGCCGGGCCGGTCACCGGGCGGGCCGCCGGGCCGGTCACCGGGCGGGCCGCCGGGCCGGTGGCCGGATCGATTCGGGCGGTCCAGTCCGTGAACGGGGTGTTGCGGGCTGGACATCGACCTTGGAGGATCGACCAGTCCTCCGATGGCTGCGACCCGGCCGCGCTCCGGCCGCACCTGCCGGCGGGCTGCCACGATCGAGGGAGATTGTGATCATGAAGCTGCTGCGCGTCGGTACCGCGGGAGAGGAGCGGCCCGCGCTGCTCGACGCCGAGGGGGCCCTGCGTGATCTGTCGGGTCTCGTCGCGGACATCGACGGGCCGCTGCTCGCCGACGACGCGGCGCTCGGCCGGATCCGCACCGCCGCCGCGTCGGGCGAGCTGCCGGAGCTGGACGCGGAGGGACTGCGCGTCGGACCGCCGCTCACCCGTATCGGCAAGATCGTCTGCATCGGTCTCAACTACCACGACCACGCCCGCGAGACCGGCGCGGAACCGCCCACCGAACCGGTGATCTTCCTCAAGGCGCCGGACACGGTGGTCGGGCCCCATGACACCGTGCTGGTGCCGCGTGGGTCCGCCAAGACCGACTGGGAGGTCGAACTCGCCGTCGTCATCGGGCGTACGGCCCGCTATCTGGAGTCGCGCGAGGAGGCGCTCGCGCACATCGCCGGGTACGCGGTGGCGCACGACGTCTCCGAGCGCGAGTTCCAGATCGAGCGCGGCGGGACGTGGGACAAGGGCAAGAACTGTGAGACGTTCAATCCGCTGGGACCGTGGCTGGTGACCGCGGACGAGGTACCCGATCCCCAGAACCTCGGTCTGAGGCTCTGGGTCAACGGGGAGCTGAAGCAGAACGGGACCACCGCGGAGCAGATCTTCCCCGTCGCCGAAGTGGTGCGGTACGTCAGCCGGTTCATGACGCTGTATCCCGGTGACGTCATCAACACCGGGACGCCGGCGGGGGTGGCCTTGGGGCGGCCCGAGCCCAAGCCGTATCTTCGGGCCGGGGACGTGGTGGAGTTGGAGATCGAGGGGCTCGGCCGGCAGCGGCAGGAGTTCCACGACGCGTAGGCCCTCCGCCGGGACGACCGGGGAACCGCGGGAGTTGGGCGGCTGCGGGCCGTCCGTGGCCGCTCGCGCGGTTCCCCGCGCCCCTAACGGACCTCGGTGAACCGCTCCAGGGCTTCGACCACCAACGCGTGGTCCTCCAGCTGCGGCAGACCCGACACCACCACCGTGCCGATCACGCCCGCGCCCTCCACCGCGATCGGGAACGCGCCGCCGTGGGCCGCGTACACATCGGGGTCCAGACGGGAGGACTCCTCGAACGTCGTCCCCTTGGCGCGGAAGCGGGTGCCGACCAGCAGGGAGGAGCAGCCGTAGCGCTCGACCACGCGGCGCTTGCGGTCGATCCAGGCGTCGTTGTCCGGCGTGGAGCCCGGCAGCGCCGCATGGAAGAGCTGCTGGCCACCGCGCCGGATGTCGATCGCGACGGGCGCGCTTCGGGCCCGCGCCAGCTCCACCAGCAGGGTGCCGAGGGCCCACGCGTCGTCGCAGAAGAAATGAGGGAGCGTCAGACGCCGCTCCTGGGCTTCGAGTTCGGGTATTTCCGGAGCGGTCGTCGTCACAGTGCCACCGCCACACCCTCGCGGGCCGAGCGCCGGGCCGCCTCGAGGACATCGAGGGCCGCGGCGGCCTCGTGCGCGGTGACCGGGTTCGGACCGCCCTCGCGCAGGGCCCTGGCGACGGCCGCGTAGTAGGCCGGGTAGTCGCCGGGCAGGGTCGGTACGGGGCGGCCGCCGCCGGTCAGCGGGGACTCTCCGGCACCGATGCGGCCCCACAGGGACTCGGGCTCCCGGCCCCAGTCCGGCCCGGGGCGCAGGCCCTCGCGCAGGGCCGCCTCCTGCGGGTCCAGGCCGTGCTTCACATAGCCCGCTTCGGAGCCGAGGACGCGGAAGCGGGGGCCGAGTTGGGCCGCCGTCGCGGAGACGTAAAGGTGGGAGCGGACGCCGTTGGTGTGCGTGAGGGCGATGAACGTGTCGTCGTCCGTCCGCGCGCCCGGGCGGCGGACGTCCGTCTCGGCGTACACGGAGGCGGCGGGGCCGAAGAGGACGAGCGCCTGGTCGACGACATGGCTGCCCAGGTCGTAGAGCAGGCCCCCGATCTCCGCGGGGTCGCCGGACTCGCGCCAGCCGCCCTTGGGTTGCGGGCGCCAGCGCTCGAAGCGGGACTCGAAGCGCCGGACGTCGCCCAGGCCGCCTTCGGCCATCAGCTTGCGGAGGGTCAGGAAGTCGTTGTCCCAGCGGCGGTTCTGGAAGACGGAGAGCAGCAGGCCGCGTTCCTCGGCGAGGGCCGCCAGCCCGCGCGCCTCGGCCGCCGTCCCCGCGATCGGCTTGTCGACCACGACCGGCAGACCCGCCTCCAGGGCGGCCGTCGCGATCGGGACGTGCGTCCTGTTCGGGGATGCGATGACGATCAGGTCCAGTTCCCCGGCCCGGGGCCACAGCTCGTCCGCGGTGGCGGCGATGCGCACGTCCGGGTACTCGGCGCGGGCCTCTTCCTGCCGCTCGGGGTTCGAGGTGACCACCGTGTCGAGGGCCAGGCCCTCGGCGGCGGCGATCAGCGGGGCGTGGAAGACGGAGCCCGCGAGGCCGAAGCCGACGAGGCCCACGCGCAGGGGGGTGTCAGTACCAGGGGCTGTGGCAGTCATGGCTCTACTTTCGCAACGCTGTTGCCAAAGTGCAAGCGCGGGGGAGAATGGGGGTGTGGACAGGACGAATGCGGGACCGGGTGCAGGCAGGCGTGGGGTCGGGGGAGCCGTGGCGGGGGGAGTGAACCTGCTGGGTCTGCGCAGCCACAACACCGCGCTCGTGCTGGACCTGCTGCGCACGGCGGGGGAGGCCGGGATCAGCCGGCTGGAACTGGCGGAGCGGACCGGGCTGACCCCGCAGGCCGTCAGCAAGATCACCGCCCGGCTGCGCGCGGACGGCCTCGCGGCGGAGGCGGGCCGCCGCGCCTCCACCGGCGGGAAACCGCGGACGGTGCTGCGGCTGGTGCCGGAGGCGGGGTACGCGGTGGGACTCCACCTGGACCGGGACGAACTGCGGGCCGTGCTCTGCGACTTGACGGGTGCGGTGGTCGCGGAACGGCGAGCGCCGCTGGACCTGGGCGCCGGCGCGGAGGCCGTGGTGGAGGGGGCCGCCCGGGAAGTGGAGGCACTGCTGGCCGGAGCGGCGGGAACGCCGGGGGTGGACGGGAGGGGCCCGGCGGCGGTGGCGGACGGGAGGGGTCCGGAGGCGGTGACGGACGGGAGGAGACCGGGGTCGTGGGCGGACGCGGAGGTGCGGGATGTCCCGTCGGCACCCCCCGCCCCGAATCTCCGCCTCCCCAGCCCCCACCCCAGCGCCATCCCCAGCCCCATCCCCCTCCCCGTCCTCGGCGTCGGCGTGGCGCTCCCCGGCCCCCTGGACCATCTGCACGGTGTGCTGCACCGGGTCACCGGGTTCCCCGAGTGGGACGGGTTCCCGCTGCGGGACGCGCTCGCGCGGCGGCTCGGGATGCCCGTGGTGGTCGACAAGGACACGAATGCCGCGGCGCTCGGGTTCGCCCTGGACGGGGCGGTCGGGGGCGAGTACGCGTCGTTCGCCTATCTGCACCTCGGGACCGGACTCGGTGCCGGACTGGTCATCGGCGGGGCCGTGCACCGGGGCGCGCGGACCGGAGCCGGGGAGTTCGGGCATCAGGTCGTCCAACTGGACGGGCCGCCCTGCGGCTGCGGTGACCGGGGCTGCATCGAGGCGCTGTGCCTGGCCGCCGTCGCACGCGGTGACGTGGCCGAGGCGGCGCGGATTCTCGGCGCGGGCGCCGCGAACCTGGCCGGGCTGCTCGACATCGACCTGGTGCTCCTCGGAGGCCGTACCGTCGCCGCGCACCCCGAGTCGTTCGTGCACGGAGTGGGCGCCGTCCTCGACGCGCGTGCCCGGCGCGAGGGCTCGACCGCGGGTGTTCCGGTGGGCGTCGCCCCCGGCGGGGCGCGCGGGGTGGCGGAGGGCGCGGCCCAACTCCTGCTCGCGCCGCTGTTCGGGCGGGCGGAGGGCTGACACCTGGGCAGGGCGCGGAGTGGCATCCGCAGGGCTCGGAGTGGCACCCGGGCGGGGCGTCGAGTGGCATCCGCAGGGCTCGGAGTAGCACCTGGGCAGGGCGTCGAGTGGCATCCGCAGGGCTCGGAGTGGCACCCGGGCGGGGCGTCGAGTGGCACTCCGCAGGGCTCGGAGTGGCACCTGGGCAGGGCGTCGAGTGGCACTCCGCAGGGCTCGGAGTGGCACCTGGGCAGGGCGTCGAGTGGCACCCGGGCGGGGCGCAAAGTGACACCTGGGCGAGGCGCACGTCGACACCCGCCACAAGGGTGGGCCCACTGCGCTGATCGGGGGGACTTGCCCCTGCCGAGCGCCGTTCTCCAGGCGTGGCGCGCCCCGGAGGCCGCCCCCTGTGGAAGCTCATATGTTCATGCGACTGTCTCGACCTTCTCGACTGTCTCTTTTCCTGCCCTGCGCGCTCGCCGCCGTCCTCCTCCTCAGGCAGGCGCCCGCCGCCGCGCTCGTCGCCGACGCGCGGCCCAGCTGCTCCGGTGCGTCCGGTCACGACTTCCCCCTCACCACCCGCATCCATGGCGGCCCCGGCAGCTACAAGCCCGGCGGCGCCGACCACACCTGGTTCATCGACCTCAACAACCCGACCGAACAGTCCTGCGAGAACATCCACCCGGTGGTCGTCCTGGCCGACCGGCAGCGCATGCTGAGGGACGCCGAGACCAAGCTGGAGTTCTTCTGGGACGGCCGCTGGCGTCCGGTCACGTTCACCCACACCGACCGGCAGGAGCTGGCCGGCCCCTTCGACGACGGTTTCCCCGGCTTCACGGTGGCCCCACACCGGAAGGTCACCGTGAAGGTGCGGCTCGCGGTCACCGCCAAGGCCCGGCCCAACGACGTCATGCTGAAGGCCGCGATCGTGCGGAAGGACGGCAACGACGGCGACTGGGTCGGGGAGTCGAACGGCTACTGGTTCCAGATCGAGTCGGGCCCCAGTCCCGCCGCCGGACACACGGACAAGGCGGCTGAACCGGACAAGGCGGCCGAGGAGTCGGGCAAGGGCCAGTCCGCCCGGCCGGCGGGCGACGATCAGTCGGCCAAGCCTGCGAGCAAGGATCAGTCGGCCAAGCCGGCGGCCAAGGTGCAGTCGGCCCGGCCCGCGGGCAGGGACCGGTCGGCCGAACCGGCGCACAAGAGCGCCGCGGCCAAACCCCCTGCCCCGGAGCTGACCCCCACCGCCCAGACGCTGGCCGTCAGCACGCCGCAACCGCCGCGCGACCTGATCAAGTTCGTGAGCGGACTGATGATGGCCGCGGCCGGCCTGCTCGTCGCGGGCGGGTCCCTCGTGATGGCCCGCAGACGCCAGTGATACCCGCCGCCCGCCGCCCGCCCCCGGTGCCGTAGGCCCGGTCTGCGACGATCACCTCGTGGCCTACCCGAACGACCAGGATCCCGGCGCCCCCGTCCGCTCCGGCATTCCCGAGCACGGCCGCATTCCCAAGTACTACGCGGTGAAGGCGCAGATCGCCGCACTCGTGAAGGAGCTGGGCGAGGGCGGGCCGCTGCCCACCGAACGCGATCTCTCCGAGCGGTACGACGTGGCCCGCGAGACCGTGCGGCAGGCACTGCGTGATCTGCTTCTCGAGGGCAGGCTGCGGCGGCAGGGGCGGGGCACGGTGGTCGCCGGCCCCAAGCTGGAGCAGCCGCTGTCTCTGGCCAGCTACACCGAAGGTGTGCGCAGGCAGGGCCGCACCCCTGGCCGCGGCCTGATCACCCTGGACCGATTCCCCTGCAACGACGCCCTGGCTGCCGAGACCGGTCTCACCCGCGGTGAACCGGTCTGGCACATGGAGCGCGTGCTCCTCGCCGACGACGAGCGGGTCGGCCTGGAGAGCACCTATGTGGCGGTGGCACGGGTCCCGCGGCTCGGCACCGACTTCGACCCCGACTCCTCCTTCTACGGCTACCTCAACGAGCAGGGCATCACCTTCGGCGACGCCGACGAGCGCATCGAGACCGTGCTCGCCGCCCCGCGGGAGGCGCTGCTCATCGGTACGCCGCCGGCCCTGCCGATGCTGCTGATCCACCGCGTCTCCCGGGACACGGAGGGGCGGCCGCTGGAGCGGGTGCGGACGCTGTACCGGGGGGACCGGTTCTCCTTCACCGCCCGGCTGGGCGGCTGAGCGCCGGAATGGGCGGGCCACTCGGGCCCGCCCTCTTTTTTAGTCAGGAAAAGATAACGGGTCTAGCTCAAACTCGAAGGGCGGTTCACCATCTGGATGCCGACCGGGCCTTTCCGGTTTCCCCGTCCCAAGGAGCGTGGCCGTTGTGAGAGTTCCGGGGGCCTGTGTCGTCGCCGTCGTCAACGTCCTCGTCTCCGTGGGTCTCCACGGTCTCTACCGGGTGGTGAGCCGCCGTGCCACGTACGTCGATGACTGGAAAACCGCTACGAACAGCTGATCGCTAGGCTGGGACTCACGCAGCACGACGCACGGCAGGAGATCGCACATGGCAGAGCGCAGGCCCATCGAGTCGTGGCTCACCGACATGGACGGTGTACTCATCCACGAGGGCGTTCCGATCCCTGGTGCCGATGCCTTCCTGAAGAGGTTGCGTGAGTCCGGCAAGCCCTTCCTCGTGCTCACCAACAATTCCATCTACACCCCGCGCGATCTGCACGCCCGGCTGAGCCGCATGGGTCTGGATGTGCCGGTGGAGAACATCTGGACCTCGGCGCTCGCGACCGCCCAGTTCCTGGACGACCAGCGGCCCGGCGGCTCGGCGTACGTCCTCGGCGAGGCGGGGCTGACCACGGCGCTCCACGACATCGGCTACATCCTGACCGACCAGGAGCCCGACTACGTCGTGCTCGGCGAGACCCGTACGTATTCCTTCGAGGCCATGACCAAGGCGGTCCGGCTGATCCGGGGCGGGGCCCGCTTCATCTGCACCAACCCGGACGAGACGGGCCCGTCCCCCGAGGGGCCGCTGCCCGCCACGGGCGCGGTCGCCGCGCTGATCACCAAGGCCACCGGAAAGAAGCCGTACTTCGCGGGCAAGCCGAACCCGCTGATGATGCGGACCGGACTGAACACGCTGGGGGCGCACTCCGAGACCAGCGCCATGATCGGCGACCGGATGGACACCGACGTGCTGGCCGGCATGGAGGCCGGGATGCAGACGTTCCTGGTGCTCACCGGGCTGACCACGTCGCAGGACATCGACCGGTACCCCTACCGGCCCTCCCACGTGGCGGACTCCATCGCGGACCTCGTCGACCTCGTCTGACGCCTCGGCCCGCCCCGCCCGCCCGCGCCCGGCGGGCGGGCGGGGCGGGCATTTCTGGGCCGGGACGGCCCTGGAAACCCCCGTACGGAGTAGCCGAGGTCCCGTCCGGATGCGCCGGACTGTCCGAGATGTGAGCCTCCTGGTATCGGGAGGTTCACGATGGGTTCACTACGGCTCACTCTGTGTGCGGGGGCCGTCGTCGCGGCCGCCCTCGCGCCCACGGCATCCGCGGCGGACGCGCAGGGCGTCTTCCTGACCCCCGCCTTCCCCTCGCCCGGCACCGATGTCCGGCTGTCCGTGCGGGGCTGTGCCGGGGCGACCGGCAGCGCGGCTTCCGAAGCGTTCGCCGCCGACGCGCGGCTCGTGGGGAGGGGCGGCATCCTGACCGGAAACACCCGGGTGCGCTCCACGGTGCGTCCGGGCCTGTATCCGGTCACCGTCGGCTGCGACGGCCGGGAGGTCAAGGGCGTGCTCACCGTCGGCGGAGCGGTGCCGCTCGCGCCGTCCACCCCGTCCGCCGTCCCAACCGCCTCCGCTTCCCCCGCCGCCTCCCGCTCCGGCGGCCCCGCGTCCCCGGCCGCCCGCGCCTCCTCACGTGCCCCCGCCGCGCCCTCCTCGCCGGTCGCGCCGGTGCACGCGGGCGGCGGCGCCACCGCCTACCGGTCGTCCGCCGACGCCCGCAACGCCGGGCCGGACGCCCGGCAGGCGATCATCGGAATCGTCCTGGTGAGTGTCGCCGCCATCGTGATCATCGCGCGGAGCTTCCGCCGGGGCCGTGGCCGGGAGTGAACCGTGACCAGAGACGAACATTCCTCCGGCACCGGCCGTCTGCTGATCGGCGTCGCCTGGGTGGTCCTGCTGCTCGGTCTGTGGGTGTGGGGGCGCGAGGTCACCGATGTCCACCCGGGGGTCTCCGCGCCGGCGACCGGGGACATGGCCGCCGCCGGCCGGCCCCCGGACACCGAACTGCCGCCCGCGGCCAAGCCGTTGGGGAAGGCCATGCCGTTGCGCGTGGACATCCCCGCCCTGGGTGTGCAGGCCCCCGTCGTGGCACGAGGCCTGGACCCGCAGGGGGCGATCGACCCGCCGCCCTTCGACCGGCCCGGCGTGGCCGGGTGGTACGGGGCAGGGGTGACACCGGGTGCGGTCGGGACGGCGCTGTTCGTCGGACACGTCGACACCGAGACCGGGCCCGCCGTCTTCTACAAGCTGAGCAGCCTGCGGCAGGGCGCGAAGGTGCGGGTGGCGCGCGGCGACGGCCGGGTCGCCGAGTTCACCGTCGAGGGTGTCCAGGTACTCGCCCGCGACCGGTTCGACGCCCATGAGGCGTACGGGACACGGCGGTCGGGCCGGGCGGAGCTGCGGCTGATCACCTGCGGCGGCTCCTTCGACCGGGAGAGCCGTACCTACACGGCGAACGTGGTGGTGTCGGCTTATCTGACGGGCGTGACGCGATGAGGACCGGCGGGCCGTGACAGCCGCCGGGCACGAATCCGGCGATCTCGTGGGGGCCGCGACGGGTATGTCGCGATTCCCTTCCGGGCCAACCCGGACGGCAACGCGACACGCCAGGCCGCCGCGTACCGCAAGACCGGGAAGAGGGCCGAGGCGGACCGCCGTTCTCGCAGGGCGGCGCGACGGACGGTGTCGCGTACCGGGCCCGGATGGACGGGGTGGCCCGGGGCCTCGGGGATCGGCGCGCGACGGTGATCCTGGAGCCGGACGCCGTGTGCACATGGTGGAGGGCTGCACCCCGGACCGGTTCCACGGGGAGCGATACGTGATCGACACGAGCCGCAGCGGCAACGGCCGGTACGGGGCCGGGCGAGTCCGACGGCACCTGCAAGGGCGGCCCGAAGGCGGGGGACTGGTGGGCGGAGTACGCGCTGAAGCTCACCGAGAACGCAGAGTAGCGCCCCGTCTGCCGCCGTTATTCAGCGGATCCCTGGTTGACGTCGCGCACTTCACGCATCGCCTCGGTGAGGACGCGGAATCCGTGGTGTCCGAGGGGTGTGAGCATTCGGGAGCGGAGGATCTCCGTCGCCGCCAGGGAGATCGCCTGGGCTGTGTCCTTTCCACCGGTCGTCAGTTCGAGGTACGTCATGCGCCGGTCGGCCGCGCACGACACACGCCGGGCCAGGTCGGCGGCGCATGCGGTCGGCGAGCTTGGTGAACCCGCTGCTGGACATGCCGGCCTCCTGCGCCAGGTTGGTCATCGGCATCCGTTGCCCGGGGCGATGTGGAGGCGCATCAGTACGTTGGCGGTGCCCCTGCCGAGGCCGAAGCGCTCGCCCAGCTCGCTCGCGAGGAACTCGTGTGTGGCCTGGAAGCCGTCCTCGGCCAGTCTCCACCCGTAGAGCAGTTCATGATCGATGCTGTCGTCGTCGTTCCGGTCATCGTCACCGTCGACCGGGGACGGCGGTGCCGCGCCCTGCGGGCCCGTCGCTTCGTTCTCCAGGGCTGTCTCAACGCCTGCGCGGCGCGGATGTTCCCCGGTTCTCGGCAGGAAGAGAGCGTCAGCGCGACGGGCACGAGCACCAGGACGATCGGGTACTCGTAGCCGTTGTTCTGCACCCACACCCCGTTCGACCACTTCACGGTGATCGCGACGGTCATGACTCCCCACGCGATGACGGCGGCCAGGGGGGTGAGCGCTCCCGCACTGAGCAGCAGACCCGCGGCGATCTGCCCGAGGCCCGGGGTGGCCGCGGTGAGCCGGCCGCCGCGGAACCCGTCTGCCGGAACTCCGCCGCTCCGCCCCCGATCCCCGCTCCTCCGGGGCGGTGGCTGACCTTCTGGACGCCGTGTCCGGCGAGCAGCAGGCCGACGGCCGGCCTCAGGACGAGCAGTGCGGTGTCCATCACATTCTCCTCGTACAGGGGCAGGGGGAGCGGCGGTGTGCCCGTGCGTCACAGCAGGAGGCAGGTTTCGAAGATCTCGGTTCCCTGGTCGTCGTCCACGAAGAGCCTGTACGGGCCCGACGGCACCAGGTCCCGGTTCTTCGGCACCGTCACCGTGACCCTGTTCCCGGACGTCGTGAAGTCCACGGCCCGCCGGGCAGCGAGGGCCGTGAGCGAGCGCGCGCGTAGACCGGGGCGGAGGCATTGTGCCGCCGGTTGGTTGACGAGCCTGCCGGGCGGCAGCGAGAAGAAGCCCTTCCGGCACTGCTTGAGGATCGTCTCGGAGGTGCCCCGCGACCGGCGCAGTTGCTGCCCTCGGGCGGGTCTCCCGTCCCCGCGTGGCGCAACCGGTCCGATCCCCCAACCGCCGTTCCACGGCAGCCACTTCACGTTGTTTACCGGTCATACCCGCCCATGGGGATACTGCATGCGAAGGGGCCCCCTCGCCGTGGCGAGGAGGCCCCTTCGGTCGTGCGCCGCCAGGGACTCGAACCCCGGACCCGCTGATTAAGAGTCAGCTGCTCTAACCAACTGAGCTAGCGGCGCCTGCTGACCTGGAGAACTCTACCCGATCCCGAAGGGTGCTCCCGGTCCGGCCACCCGGTGGGGGCCTCCGTCCTGGCGTGCCCGTACCCCCGGCTGATGGTCCCCTGTGCATCTTTCTGGGCGTCACCAGGCGATTCGAGTGGACAGTTGGAAAGCTGACGGATTTACATAATTTACGACAAATCGGCCAGGGTTCGGACAGGGAGCGTGAGGGGAATCGCATGAAGACTCCGGTATGCGAGGACATCGAGCCCGCAAACGACTGCGACTGCCCCCGATGCACCCGCGAACGCCGTGCCCCCCGACGCGCCCGCGGACGCCGTGCCGTCCTTCCTCACCGCCCCTGCGGACGGACCCTGCGTCCGGCGGTCCGGGGGGTCCTCGCGCTGGCCGCCGCGGGTGCGGTGCTCGTCGGCTCCGGCCAGGCGGTGCCCGCCGTGGCGGCCACCCAGGACACCCCCTGGCCGATCGTTCCCACCGGTGAGGAGCCGCAGTCCACCCCGCAGGGGCACATCTCACCGCTGCACGGCACGGGCGTGATGCCGAGCGGGGAGTCGATGCCCACGACGACCCGGGCCGAGATCATCAAACGGGCCAAGAAGTGGGTCGCGGCCAAGGTGCCGTACAGCATGGACGACTACTGGACGGACGGCTACCGGCAGGACTGCTCCGGCTTCGTCTCCATGGCCTGGAACCTCGGCAGCAACGAGTGGACGGGCAGCCTCGACCAGTTCGCGGTCCGCATCCCCAAGGACGAGCTGCAACCCGGCGACATCCTCCTCTTCCACAACGTCGACAATCCGGAGAAGGGCTCGCACGTCGTCATCTTCGGCGGCTGGACCAACTACACGCACCGGTACTACATCGCCTACGAGGAGACGCCGCCGCGCGCCCGCCGCAGGACCACCCCCTACGCGTACTGGACCAACTCCGGCCGCTATGTGCCCTACCGCTACAAGGGCGTCGTGGCCGGGAAGGCCGCCGAGGAAGGCAAGGACACACCGCTCCCGGCGGGTGGCGCGCACCTGCCGACGGTCGGCATCCCGGGGCTCGCCTCAGTCGGCGGGGGCCCCGGCGACACATATGTCGCCGAGCTCGGTGGCCTGCTCGCCGTGCGCGGCCGGTCCCTTCTCCCGAGGGCCCTTGCGGGTGCCCTCCCGTCAGGGGCGCCCGCCTACCCGGGCCGGGACGCGTTCCGGCCGGGCGTCGCCGGCCCCCACGTCGCCCGGCTGGGACGGCAGTTGGTCGAGAAGGGGTTCGGCAGGTACTACACCGACGGGCCGGGTCCGCGGTGGCACGAGGCCGACCGGCGCAACGTCCAGGCGTTCCAGCGTGCCCTGGGCTGGCGCGGCAGCGCGGCCGACGGCTACCCGGGGCCCGAGACGTGGCGGCACCTGTTCTCCTGACCCTCCGGCTCGGCCCGGAGACCCTGTCCCTATTTCCAGGCCCGGCCTCCCGGCCCGGCCCCGGCCCGCTGTCCGGCACATCCCGGCACGACACCTCCTGGCGCGGAGGGTGGAGGCAAGTTATGAGCACGACGTCATCGCCGGTCCCGGAGCCCGAGGGGGCGCCGCAGGACATCGGCCCCTCGTCCGCCCGGCTCATCCACGGTGAGTCGACCACCGAGATCCCGGTCCATCTGCTGTTCCGGGACATCCCCGAATCGGCATCCGTGCCGCTCGCCCCGACCGTGGTGCGGCGCCGGCTAGGCACCGGTGAGCAGCCGTGCGTGCGCGGCGCCGCCGAGCCGGCGCGGCGGTCGCCGGTCTCGGATCCCGAACTGTCCGAGCGGCCGGCCCGGGTGCTGCCCGGGTGGGTGGGTGTGCTGGCCGGGCTCGGCGGCCTGTGCGGCTGCGGGGTCGTCTCGTGGTGGGCGGGCGTTCTGTCCCCGGCCGCGATGCGGGTGCTGGAGCTTCCGGCGAGCGCGGGCACCGGGATCGGGCTCGAGCAGCTGGCCGCGTACGCCGGGGCGGGGGCGCTCGGCCTGCTCGGCTTCAGCGGGCTCATGCGGGGGCGCACCGGGTACGCCTGGGTGCTCGGTGTGTTCGGCCGCTACCGGGGCACGGCCCGCCGCACCGGACTGATGTGGGTGAATCCGCTGGTGGTGCGCCACCGGGCCGATGTGCGGCTGCGGCACTGGCACAGCGAGCCGATCGCGGTGGTCGACGCCAACGGGGTCGCGTTGCGGGTGGTCGTGCTGGTGACCTGGCGGGTCAGGGACACCGCGCGCGCCGTGCTCGGCATCGACGACCACCAGACCTATCTGCGGGAGTGCGTGGAGTCGGCGCTCGCGCGGCTGGTGCCTCAGGTGCCGGCGGACGCGTCCGCGACGAAGGACGTGGTGAGTCTGCGCAATTTCGAGGCGATCGGTGAGGCGCTGACCCGGCTGGTGGCGGCGGACGTGGAGTCTGCCGGGCTGGAGGTGTTCGCGGCGCAGCCGACCCGGATCGAGTACGCGCCCGAGGTCGCCGAGCGGCTCCAGCGCCGCCGTATCGCAGCGCTCGACGCCGAGCACCGGGACACGGTGCTCAGCACGGTGGTGGACTCGGTGGAGGACACGGTGACCCGGCTGACCATGCGGGGCCTGGTCGAACTCGACGACTACGAGCGCAAGGCACTGGTGAAGGACCTGACGGTCGCGTTCTACACGGGGCGCCCGGCCGACGGAGGGTGAAGGGGAAGACGCGGGCGAAGACAAGGGACGAGGACCAAGGACGAGGACCAAGGACGAGGACCGAGGACGAAGACCTAGGACGAAGACGAAGGGCGAAGACGGGTCGCGATTGGTATGGACATGTTCAACTCGCGACCATAATCTGGGACTTGGTCTAGACCTGAATGCGCGCGCATGGCTCGAGGAACTCCCCACATCCTTCAGGAGCGGCAGCATGCGCATCCGTACGACCAGAAAGGCGAAGTGGTACGCGGCCGTGGTCGGCCTGGCCACCGCGGGCACGTTCGTGCTCTCCACCGGCGGCGCCAGCGCCCACGGCTACACCGACCAGCCGCTCAGCCGGCAGAAGATGTGCGCCGCCAACGGCGGCATCGTCACCGGCTGCGGCGACATCCAGTGGGAGCCGCAGAGCGTCGAGGGCCCGAAGGGCTTCCCGGCGGCTGGGCCGAGCGACGGTCGGATCTGTTCGGCGAACCACGCCAACTTCGGCGCACTCGACCAGCCCAGAACCCCCTCGGGCACGGCGTGGCCGACGACCAGGGTCAGCGGCGGGCAGAGCTACACCTTCCGCTGGCAGTTCACCGCCGCACACGCGACGACCGACTTCAGGTACTACGTCACCAAACCGGGCTGGAATCAGAACCACGCCCTGACCAGGGCGGACCTGAACACCACCCCGTTCCTGACGGTCCCGTACAACGGTCAGCGCCCGCCCTCCACGCTCACCCACACCGGCACCCTGCCGACCGGGCTGAGCGGACACCACCTCATCCTCGGGGTGTGGACGATCGCGGACACCGGCAACGCGTTCTACTCGTGCGCGGACGTCACGTTCTGAGCACCACCCCTGTCCCGAGTCCGTCCCGGGGCCGGATTCTGAGCTTCGCTTGAGGGGCCACGGCGATCCGGGCGGGTACGTTCCACGCACGTCGACATGACCATGACGGCGTGCGTGGAGTCGTACGGGGGGACCATGGACTTCTTCTTCTATGCGGTGCCGGGCCTGATCATGGCCGGGGTACTGTCCATGGCGGCGAGGGTGGTCCGCCGCTCGCTCCAGTTGCGGAGCAACTGGAGCAGTGGGCTGACCGCCGAGGCGCGCTGTCTGCGGACGTATTCGACCACCAGCGGTGGCGGTGAAACGTCCGTCACCACGACGCTGCACCATGTCTACGAGTTCACCACCCACGAGGGCCGCACCGTCCGCTTCGAGGAGGCGAACGGCCCCTCGACGACGGTGGAGGGCGACATCGTGCCCGTCCACTACACGCGGGCCCACCCCGAACGCGCCACCGCACACTCCCCGGCTCCGGGGAAGGCCCTCGCGGGCACGGTGGGCATCCTCGTCTTCCTCTCGGTGATCGTCGCCTTCTGCGTCGGCTTCATGGTGACGTACCACGCCTTCACGACGGACGACCTGTTCGCGGGCATGCCCTAGGACCGGAGCCCGGCCAATCGGCACAGCGCCCGACCAGGCCGCGCATCATGCGGCGATGGCGAACAGCGGCCGGCCAAACAAGCCGCGGATACGACGATGGCGAGCTTCTCGCGCTTTCACGCGAACAAGCTCGCCATCGTCATGGTGCGCCGCCAGGGACTCGAACCCCGGACCCGCTGATTAAGAGTCAGCTGCTCTAACCAACTGAGCTAGCGGCGCAGACTCCGTCGCTTCACGCTCTCGCGCCCGGCGACATAAGAAATACTACCTGGTCCATCGGGGTGCTTGTGACCACCTCAGATGGCGAGGGAGAGCAGCACCGGGGCCGCCCCCTTGTTCAGCCGGTCCGCCGCCTGCCGCAGCCGGTGCGCGTGCTCCACCGGCAGGGACAGTGCCAGGCAGCCGACCGAGGAGCCGGCGGTGATCGGGACGGCCGCGCACACCGTGCCCACCGCGTACTCCTGGAGGTCGAGCACCGGGACCGTCGGCGGGTGGGCGTCGAGCCGGGACAGCAGCACCTTCTCGTTGGTGATCGTCCGCGAGGTGAGCCGTGCCATCTTGTGCCGGGCGAGGTGGTCCCGCCGGCCGTTGACGTCGAGCTGCCCGAGCAGGCTCTTGCCGACCGCGCTCGCATGTGCGGAAGAGCGGAAGTCCACCCACTCGTGCACCGCGGGCGTCGCCGGGCCCTCCGCGAGCTGAGTCACCTGCACCTCCCCGTCGATGTACCGGCTGATGTAGACCGCTGCGCCCACCGAGTCCCGCAGCTCGTCGAGGGTCTGCTGGAGCTTCTGCCGCAGCGCCTCCTCGTGGCCCTGCGCGGACCCCAGCCGGCTGAGGGTGGCTCCGGTGACGTACGCGCCGTCGGCGGTCTGCTCCACGTAGCCCTCCCGGCGCAGCATCCGCAGGAGGGAGGTCAGCCGTTCGGAGCCGAGTCCGGTCCGGCGGGCCAGGACGGCGTCGGTGACGCCCTCGGAGTGCCGCGCCACCGTCTCCAGGACGCGCAGCGCGTCCTGGGCCGAGTGGTACGGGGCGGTCGGCTCATGGGTCAGCGCCACGGTCTCCCCCTGCGCTTTTGGGCCGTTCTCGGGACAGCTTGGCTGCCTCCACGATAAGGCTCAAGGGTGCGCCGGGGAGCGGGTGTTGACGAACTTTGTGCCGCTCAACAGGAACGCGCCAACCCGGCATATGCCAAGGTCATGCCGTCTTTGGGCCGGGCATGGCCGGATCGCCGTGTTCACCTGCCGTAGTCACAGGACCGCGCTGAGGAACTCCCGCGTTCGTGTGTGCTCGGGATCGTTGAAGATCTTCTCCGGGGCTCCCGCCTCGACCACATGTCCGGAATCAAACATCAGGACACGGTCCGAGATGTCGCGCGCGAAGTTCATCTCGTGGGTGACGCACAGCATGGTGATGTCCGTGCTGCGGGCGATGTCACGGAGGACGTCGAGGACCCCGGCGACCAGCTCCGGGTCGAGCGCCGACGTCACCTCGTCCAGCAGCAGCACCTGCGGGCGCATGGCCAGCGCCCGGGCGATCGCCACACGCTGCTGCTGGCCGCCGGAGAGCTGGCTCGGGTACTTGTCGAGATGGTCGGCGAGTCCCACCAGGTCCAGCAGCTCACGCGCCCGCTGCTCGACCTCGTCCCTCGACAGGCCGAGCACGGTGACCGGCGCCTCGGTGACGTTCCGCAGCACC
Organism: Streptomyces sp. NPDC046931; assembly: GCF_040644655.1. Classification (NCBI taxonomy): domain Bacteria; kingdom Bacillati; phylum Actinomycetota; class Actinomycetes; order Kitasatosporales; family Streptomycetaceae; genus Streptomyces; species Streptomyces sp. NPDC046931. The sequence continues at coordinate 9,975 of NZ_JBEYWX010000013.1, read as the reverse complement.
TTCATGTTCGGGAACAGGTTGAACTGCTGGAAGACCATCCCGATGTTCTTGCGGATCTCCCGGACCTGCTTCTCGCCGGCCGGGAACAGCCGCTGACCGCCGACCGTGATCGTGCCCTCGTCGGGCTGGTCCAGGGTCATCAGCAGCCGCAGGATCGTGGTCTTCCCGGAGCCGGAGGGGCCGATCAGCGTGACGTGCCTGCCCGCCTCGACCGAGAAGTCGAGCCCGTCGAGGACCGTGTGGTCGCCGAAGCGCTTGGCGACCTTCTCGAAGCGGATCAGCTCGCGGGTGGCCGCCGGCGGACGGGCGTGGGCGTCGGGTTCCTTCATCAGGGGGATGTCAGCGGACAAGACGTCGCTCCAGGGCTCGCAGAAGGAGGGAGGCGGGGTAGGAGATCAGGACGAAGGCCACACCGATGACGGTGAGCGGCTCGGTGAACTGGAAGTGCTGCTGGGAGAAGAGCCGCGCCTCGCCGAGCATGTCGAGGACGGTGATCGTCATCAGCATCGGAGTGTCCTTGAGCATCGCGATCACGTAGTTGCCGAGCGCCGGCACGACCCGGCGGATCGCCTGCGGCAGGATCACCGCCGTCCAGGTGCGCCGCGGCGGCAGGCTCAGCGCGGTGGCGGCCTCCCACTGCCCGGCGGGCACGGCCTCGATGCCGGCCCGGTAGACCTGCATCGTGTACGTCGAGTAGTGCAGGCCGATCGCGACGACCCCGGTGGTCAGTGCGGAGAAGGCGAGCCCCCACTCGGGCAGCACGTAGAACAGGAAGAACAGCTGTACCAGCAGCGGGGTGTCCCGGATGAACTCGGTCACGCCCCCCACCGGCCAGCGAACCCACCGGGTGGAAGTGCGCATCAGCAGCGCCCACACCAGCCCCAGAGCGAACGAGATCACCGATCCGAGAGCCAGCGCCTCGAGGGTGACGAGCAGGCCGTCCCAGAAGTGCGGCATGAAGGCGCGGACGGCGCCCCAGTCCCAGGTCACGAGACACCACCTCCGACGGGCACCGGAACGGAGACACCCAACCGCGGCGCCTTCCCCACCCTGGCCTTGAGACGGCGCTCCAGGCTCCGCATCAGCCGGGTGAGCAGGAAGGCGATCAGGAAGTAGATGATCAGGACGTACGCGTAGATCTGGGCGCTCTCCTGGAGCGCGAGCCGTACCAGATTGCCGCTGAACGCCAGGTCTCCCATGCCCATCACGGAGACCAGCGCGGTGCCCTTGAGCAGCTCCGCCAGCAGGTTGCAGAACGGCGGGATGGTCTCCGGCACCGCCTGTGGCAGCAGGATCTTGCGCATCCGCTGCCACGGGGTGAAGCTCAGCGCGATCCCGCCCTCGCGCTGCGCCGGGTCGACGGAGTTCAGGGCGCCGCGCACGATCTCGGCGCCGTAGGCCCCGTAGGTCAGTCCCAGTGCGAGGGTGCCCGCCCACATCGGCACCAGCTGCCAGCCGAAGGCCAGCGGCAGCACGAAGAACACCCAGAAGATCATGATCAGGGCGGAGGTGCCGCGGAACACCTCGGTGTAGAAGCCGGAGAGGAAGCGGACGATCCACCGGCGATGGACGCGTGCGATGCCGACGGCGAAGGAGACGGCCGTCGCGAGCAGCGCGCTGAACACGAGGAGCTGGAGCGTGGTCCAGACGCCTTTCAGTACGAGTTCCCACAGGCCGGAAGTCATCCGCGGCACAGCTCCTTCGCGGTCATGTCGGTCATCTCGGCCCGGGTGAAGCCGAACGGCCGCAGGGTGCGGAAGAGTTCGCCGTTCGCCCGCATCTTCTTCAGCTCGGCGTTGAAGGCGTCCCGCAGCGCGGTCTCGGTGCGCCGGAAGGCGAAGGCGCCGCCGTCGACGTGCGGTCTGCCCTTCACCAGGGGCGCGAAGGGCTTGGTGGCCTCGGCGGAACCGGACTTCTTGACGACCTCGCGGGTGGTGAGGGCGGTTCCGGCGAACGCGTCGACGCGGCCGGCCTCCACCGCGTTCAGGCCCGCGACCTGGTCCGGGACGATGAGGAGGTCGCTCTCCCGGTAGCCGGCCTCGACGGCGTACTGGATCTCCGCGTATCCCGTCCCGGTGGCGAGTTTCGCCTTCTTCTCGACGATGTCCCGGTAGCTGTGCAGACCCTTCGGGTTGCCCTTGCGCACGATGAAGGAGTCGAGCATCTGGTAGTCGGGGTCGGCGAAGACGACCTGCTGGCAGCGGTCCGGAGTGATGTACATCCCGGCGGAGACGACGTCGAACTGCTGTGAGTCGAGGCCGGGTATGAGCGAGCCGAACTCGGTCGGCACGGGCTGGACCCGGTCGACGCCGAGGCGTTTGAAGACGACCCTCGCCAGTTCCGGGGCCTCGCCGGTGAGCTTGCCGTTCTTGTCGATGTAGCCGAAGGGGATCTCCCCGGCGATGCCGAGGCGGACGACGCCCTGGGCCCTGAGCCGGCCCAGCAGATCTCCGCCGCGGCTGCCCGACGCCTCGGCCACACGACTGCAGCCGACGGCGCCCAGCGCGCCGGACGCGGCGATTCCGGCGAGCAGCGACCGTCTGGTGAATGCGGGTTTCCCTGTGTGATGCGTCCGTGGTGCGGCCATGGGCGCGCGGCTACCCGGGACCAAGCGAGGTATGCCGACGAATTCTTCCGGCGCGGCCCGGGCCGCACCGCATCCGTGTGGCCCGGTGCCGGGTCCGCGGGTGCGGACGTGCCGTGTGGGCTCAGTAGCCGGGGACGTAACCGCGTTGCTTGTCGACCACGTTCGGCAGGGGCTTGCCGGCCTCCCAGCGGTCGTACAACTCGACGAACTGGCGGCCGAGTTCGTCGGACCGGCCGACCGTGCTGCCGGCCATGCGCGGGGACAGCAGCAGCCCGGGGACCTGCCACAACGGGCTGTCGGGGGTGGGAGGTTCATGCCGGAGCACATCCAGGGCCGCCCCGGCTATCCATCGCTTCGACAGTGCCCCGGCGAGCGCCTCCTCGTCCACCAGCGCGCCATGGGCGACGTTGATGAAACGGGCCGAGGGCTGCATGATCCCGAAGCGGCGGGTGTCGAACATGCCGTCCGTCCGCTCGGTGAGCGGCGCCGCGGCGATCACCCAGTCGGCGCGGGCGATCAGCCGGTCGAGATCGGCCGGACCGTGGATGCCGGTACGCGGGACGCGTCCCACGATCGACGCCGTGACGTCGAGCGTCTTGAGCGTACGGGCTATCGCGCGCCCGACCGGCCCGGAACCCACCACGCACGCGCGCGTGCCCCCGACCCGCGTCACCTCGCGCGGCCGCCACTGCCTCCCCCGTTGCAGGTCCCAGGTGCGCGGCAGGTCCTTGGCCATCGCGAGGACGAGCCCGGCCACGTACTCCGCCACGGGCTGGTCGAAGACTCCGCGCGCGTTCGTCACCACGGTGTCGGACGCGGTGAGTTCGGGGCACATCAGATGGTCCACGCCCGTGCTCGCCGTGTGCACCCAGCGCGGCCGCGGTCCGTCACCGGGCCAGGCCGCGCGCACCGCGTCCGTGGGGAAGTCCCACACCAGCAGAACGTCGGCGTGCGGCAGCCGGTCGGCCAGCGCGGAGGCGTCCACGTGCTCGATCCGCGCCCGCCCCATGAGCCGGCCGAGCCGGGGGAGCGGTTCGGCGTCCAGGACGAGCAGTGTGGGGCCCGGCGGGGGAGCGGTCATACGGGAACCGTTCCTCCCTTCGGCGACGGGCGCCCGAGCGGCCGACCGGGCGTCTGACATGCACGGATTGACACACTCGCACCCGATCCCGGCGCCGTCAACACGGTCGGGACGCGCCGCCCGGCACCCCGTGCCCGGGCTCGGTCGGCACCGGCGGACGGTGTGCGACCCGGCGCCTGAAGCCGTCCGGGTTCGGCCAACCGGGTGAGGAAGGGAAGGCCCCCGCCCTACCTGGGTACCCGGCCCGTGGGTCCGCTTCGGGCTCTGCCGAAGTCGGCGGCACACCGGTACCCGTACCGCCGGAACAACAGGAAGGTTGGGCATGACCGCACTCGGATTCCTCTACCCGGGCCACCACGCCGAGGACGACTATCCGCGCATGGAGCAGTTGCTGGGCAGCGACATCCGGGTGGACCTCGTACACACCGGCGATGTCGAGGAAGCACGACTGGCGCAGGCTCCGACGAAGGGGCTCCTCCCCGGAGCGGGCGAGCGCCCGGAGGACGGCGTATCGCGGCGGCTCGCGGCGGGTGTCGACGAGCTGCGGCTCGCGGGCGCCGAGACGGTGGTGTTGGCGTCGACCAGCGGCAGCTTCGTCCACGGCTGGGAGGGCGCCCACGAACAGGTGCGCGCCCTGGCGCTCGCCGCCGGAATGCCGGCCTCCGCCACATCCTTCGCGTTTGTGCACGCGGTGCGCGAGATCGGGGTGCGGCGGGTGGCGGTCGCGGCGACGTACCCGGACGACGTGGCGGAACTGTTCGCCGGGTTCCTGCGGGCGGCGGGCGTGGAGGTGGTCTCGGTGCACTGCGCGGGCGCCGCCCCGGACGAGGTGAGCAGGTGGGGCGCGCAGGAGGTGCTGGCGCTGGCCCGCCAGGGCGACCATGCCGACGCCCACGCGGTGCTGCTCCCCGACACCGCCCTGCACACCGCCGCGTATCTCACGGAGCTGGAGAAGGGGCTGGTCAAGCCGGTCCTCACGGCGAACCAGGTCACCATGTGGGAGGCCCTGCGCCTGGTGGACCGCCGGGTGAACGCACCGACCCTCGGGTCGCTGTTCACCAAGGAGCCGGTGGTCCAGGTGTGACGGGCATCCCGATGCCGGGCCGGGAGCCGTCCCGCCGCCCGGGAATAACCGGGGACTGCCTCCTGTTCTGCACCGCAAGACGCGCCGCACAACACAGGAGGCACCCCGGTGGACGAGATCCGAGGCACGGCACAGGGCACCGCTCCCGTCCCCCTCTCGGTACTGGACCTGGTCACGGTCGGGGCGGGCCGCACCGCCTCCGACGCCCTGCGCACCAGCGTCCACCTCTCGCGCCTCGCGGAGTCCCGCGGCTTCCATCGCTACTGGGTCGCCGAACACCACTCCATGCCGGGCGTGGCCTCCTCCTCGCCCGCCGTGATCCTCGCCCACCTCGCCGCTCACACGGACCGTATCCGTCTGGGCTCCGGCGGCGTGATGCTGCCCAACCACGCCCCGCTGGCCATCGCCGAGCAGTTCGGCACGCTGGAGGCCATGGCCCCCGGCCGCGTCGACCTCGGTCTGGGCCGCGCCCCGGGCACCGACGGCGCCACCGCCGCCGCCCTGCGCCGCACGGACCGGCTGAACGAGGGCGCCGACGATTTCCCCCAGCAGCTCGCCGAAGTGACCCGCTTCCTCGACGACGACTTCCCGGACGGCCACCCCTACGCCCGTATCCACGCTGTCCCGGGCCCGGTGCAGGCCACCTCCCCGGGCGGGGTCCAGTCCCCGCACCGTCCCCCGATCTGGCTGCTGGGCTCCTCGGGCTTCAGCGCCCGCCTGTCCGGCATGCTCGGCCTGCCCTTCGCCTTCGCCCACCACTTCTCGGCACAGAACACCGTCCCGGCGCTCGATCTGTACCGCGAGTCCTTCCGCCCCTCCGAGGTCCTCGACGCCCCCTACGCCCTCATCGGCGTCAGCGCGCTGGCCACCGACGAGGAGAAGGAGGCACGCCGCCAGGTGCGGGCGGGTGCGCTGAGCATGCTGCGGCTGCGCAGCGGCCGGCCCGGTCTCTTCCCCTCCCCGGAGGAGGCCGAGGGGGACCCGCTCGGCCCGCTGGAGGAGGAGTTCATCCGGTCCTGGTCCGCCAACGTCGTCCACGGCACGGCGGACGAGGTGCGCACGGGCCTGGACGACCTCCAGAAGCGCACGGGCGCGGACGAGTTGATGATCACCACCCACGCCCACCGGGGTGAGCTGCGCGTGCGCTCGTACGAACTGATCGCGGACGCCTACGGGTTGCCGGTTTCCTGAGCGCGGCGGGGTGTCGTCGCTCGGGGGACGGCACCCCGCCGGTCAGGGGTGGCCGCAGGTCTCCGCGTCCACCAGCTCGGAGATGCGGTCGGGCGGCACGGGCCGCGAGTACAGCCAGCCCTGACCGGTGTCGCAGCCGATCCGGCGCAGCCGGCTGGCCTGCGCGGAGGTCTCCACGCACTCCGCGGTGACCGTCAGACCCAGCCGGTGGGCAAGCCGGATCATGGCCTCGACGACGACCTCGTCGGCGGGGTTGGGATGGGCGTCCGTGCCCTCGTACTGGAAGCCGCGGACGAACGAGCCGTCCAGCTTCAGCACGGACACCGGCAGCCGGCTGAGGTAGGCCAGGTTCGAATAGCCGGTGCCGAAGTCGTCGATGGCGATGCGCACCCCCATGTCGCTGAGCGCCTGGAGCGCCTGGAGCGGCCGGCCTGACGAGCCCATGACGGCGGACTCGGTCAGCTCCAACTGGAGCAGATACGGAGCGAGTCCGGTCTCCGCGAGCGTTCCCGCCACGTCCGCCACCAGGTCGGAATCCCAGACCTGGCGCACCGCCACATTCACGCTGACGAAGATCGGCGGTTCGTCCGGGCGTTCCAGCTGCCAGCGGCGGGCCTGACGGCAGGCGGTCTTCAGCACCCAGCGCCCGAGCTGCACGATCGAGCCGTCCTCCTCCGCCAATCCGATGAACCGATTCGGCGTCAGCGTGCCGAGCTGGGGGTGATGCCAGCGCACCAGCGCCTCCACCCCGCGCACCCGGCCGTCCTCCATGCCCACGAGCGGCTGGTACTCCAGGGCGAACTCGCCCCGCTCGATGGCCGGACGCAGACCGGAGGAGAGGGCCTGGCGGGTCATGCGATGGGCGTTGCGCTCGGGGTCGAAGAGGGTCCAGCGGGACTTTCCGTCGGCCTTCGCCCAGTACAGCGTCGTATCGGCCGCCTGCATCAGACCGGTTGCCGTGGTCCCGGTCGCGTGCCGCTCCACCACCCCGATGGACGCGGAGACCGACAGCCGCTGCCCGGCCAGGTCGAAGGGCGCCTGGAGCGCCTTGAGCACCGACTCGGCCAGCTCGGCGAGTTGGTCGGTACCCGTCGAGTCCTCGACGAGCAGGGCGAATTCGTCGCCGCCGAGCCGGGCCACCAGAGGAGTGGTGGCCCGTCCGTGTCCCGCCTCGTCCGCGCACTGCGTCAGGCGCTCCGCCACGGCCGCGAGCAGCCGGTCGCCGACGCGGTGGCCGAGGGTGTCGTTGACCGCCTTGAAGCCGTCGAGATCCAGATAGCACAGCCCGATCCGGCCGGTGCCGCTCTCCTCGTACGACTCCGCCTCCAGCGCGGCAGACAGACGTTCGAAGAAAAGGGTGCGGTTGGGCAGCCGGGTCACCGGGTCGTGCATCTGCAAATGGCGTAGCCGGGACTGGAGTTCACGCTGGGCGCCGATGTCGGTGACCGAGAGCAGGACGGCCTTCTCGGCCTCGGGCAGCGGGGTGACGGTCACCTGCACCCACAGCGAGTGTCCGTCGGGGTGCTTGAGGCGGCGCGTGCAGCGCAGCCGGGCCTGGCGGCCGCGGAGCACCTCGCGGTAGGCGTGCCAGGTGCGGGTGTCGGAGGACAGGTCGAGCAGGTCGGCGGCGGCCTTGCCGGCCGGCCCGTTCGTGCCGGTGCCGAGCAGCTCTCCCAGCGCCTGGTTGGCGGTGACCACCTGGCCGTCCCGGGCGACGACCGCCATGGCGAGCGGCGCGGCGGCGAACACCGCGTCGAAGGAGGTGGATCGAGGGCCCGGGCAGGGGGAGAGAGGTGGCGGCGCGTCCACGGGGGGCGAAAGCGGATACGCGCCGAGGAGGGACGGTGGTGCAGGCGTACCAGATGACGTGCTGTCGTGACTTTCTGTGACGACCGGGCCGACGAGGTCTGCCGCGGGCGTCGGCCCTTCGGACATTCCGCTCACCGCTCGCTCCCGCAGTGCACTCGTTCTTCGTACGGATCTCGTGGGTCTCGTCGGGGTCGACGGCCGCGTGGTGAACGGCCGTACAAGCCGTGTTCGTGCAGGAAAGTGTGCCGATCATAGAGGCTGACCCAGGGGCCTTCCAGCCGCTGTCCAGTCTTCCGGAACGAGCACATGTTCTGACAGATCGTTTCTGCTCGCACCTCACGCGGGTCCATCAGGTCGCCTTCGGCTGTGACGTTCCGTGAGTCTTGGGGGCGTCGGCCCATGTCGGCCGCCCCCTCGGTGCTCGTGCGCCCTCGCGTGCTCCCGCCCCGCACTGCCCCTCCCCCGGCCGTCGCGGTTCCCTTCTGGGCTTTCCCCCGACTGACGGCCTCTCACCCTTCTGGGGCAGACAAACAGGACGTAGTAATACAAGTACGACAAGGCTGGGTGCGTAGTTGCCAAAAACCGCACCCGGAGGTCGACGTGCCGTGTCCGCTCCCCAGCAGGGGCCTCAGCCACGAGGCCCCGCGGCGACGTGTCCGGAGCCGGGCGCCCATTCTGCGCAAGACGGTGGCCGCGGCCACCTCGATGACGGCGCTGGCCGCGACCTCGCTCGTCGCGGGCCCCGCGCTGGTCGGCTCTCTGGAGGCGGCCTGCCAGCTGACCCGCAGCCAGGCGCACCACTCGGAGGGCGTCGACACCTGGAACGCCGCCTACACGCGCCCCACCCGGCCGCTGGACGCGGTCCTGATCTTCCTGTCCTTCCCGGACTCCACGCCGACGACCACGCCGGCCGAACTGACCTCCGACTACTTCCCGGCGACCAGCCGCTTCTTCGACCGCGCCTCCTACGGCCGGTTCACGGTGCGTCCGCATCCGCTGGACCACTGGATCCGGATGCCCCGCCCGTCGCCCTCGTACGCCGTACGGCGCGACTGGGACCCCGAGCACCGGAGCATGTACCTGCACGACGCGCTCGCGGTGGCCGACCGGGAGGTCGACTTCTCGCGGTACGACGTCGTGTACTTCGTGGCCGATCCCGACGCGCCCGGCATCGACTCCGACGCCACGAAGGTGGTCAACCTGGAGACGCCCTTGCACGCCGACGGCGCGGACGTCCGCCGGGTGGTCACGGTCTTCGAGAAGCATCCGCCGGACCGCCTGGTGCTCGCCCACGAGACGGGGCATGTCTTCGATCTGCCCGACCTCTACCACCGTCCCGTGGACGGCAAGGGCGACTGGGACACCTATGTCGGCGACTGGGACCTCATGGGCAGCCAGTTCGGACTGGCTCCGGATCTCTTCGCCTGGCACAAGTGGAAGCTGGGCTGGCTGGACGACCGGCAGGTGGTGTGCGTACAGGGCAGGGGGAGCAAGCGGCTGACCCTGGAGCCGCTGGGGTCGGGGGCGCAGGGTGTGCCGGAGGTGGCGGTGAACGCGGGCGCGCCCCCGGCTTCCGGGACGGCGGGGGCCCCGGGGGCGCCGCCCCTGGGGCCCGGCGTGGAGGCGTTCGGGTCGGGGCACGGCACCAAGCTGGCGGTCGTCCGCACCGGGATCGACAGCGTGCTCGCCCTCGAGGCCCGCGATGCCATGGGGAACGACAGCGCGACCTGCACCCAGGGTGTCCTCGTCTACCGCGTCCACGGGGACACGGCCTCGGGCGGCGGCCCGATCGAGGTCCTCGACGCCCATCCGCACTCGGCTGCCTGCTGGAACACCTCGGTGTACCCGTCCCTCGCGGACGCTCCCGTGGACGTGGGGGAGAGCTTCACCGTGCCCGACGACAGGGTGCGGGTGGATGTGGAGGACCGAACACCCACGGGCGCGTGGACGGTACGTGTGACCAGGGAGTGAGCCGGGGGGCGGGGCGGTTCGTGTGCGGTCTTGGGGGGTGTGGGTGGCGGAGCCCCCGCCGTGCGCGGCGGAGTCGCGCGGATACGACGATGGCGAGCCGGTTCGCGCTTTCCGTGAACGCGGGTGCCGGGGGCGGGGCGGTTCGTGCGCGGTTTTCGGGGGTGTGGGTGGCGGAGCCCCCGCCGTGCGCGGCGGAGTCGCGCGGATACGACGATGGCGAGCCGGTTCGCGCTTTCCGTGAACGCGGGTGCC